>NZ_JBHYKH010000025.1:27397-39498 GCF_042741275.1 Streptomyces sp. NPDC058964 | reverse complement strand
CGCGGGCCCGGGGGGGGGGTTCGTTAATCCCGGGGGTGGTGTGTGATACTTTTTTTTTTTTTTTTTTTTGGGTGGGGTGCCGCACCTGGGCCCCCACCACTTGAATCGGGCCCTTCGGCGTTCGAAGATTTTCTCCCCGCCCTCCGCAACCGCGCGCAGGGCGGGGAGCGTCTTTGCGGTCGCCCTTCCGGGGCCTGGGGACGCGCTGAACCGGGCGTGGGGACGCCATGATACGGGCGTGGGGACGCCCGTCCATATGGGACATAGGGGAAGAGCGGGACGCATGACGGCACTTGAGGCTCCGTCGGGTGTACTCCCGGCCGCGGAAACGTTGTCGGCCGCGTCATCCGACGCGTCTGGCGCAAAAGTGATGCCCGGCACGTACAACCCTTACGGGGGGAAGCGTGTCCAACTGACGTGGCTGACGTACTCGAAATCACGGCGACCCGCGGCTCGGCGGCCCTGCGCCCGCCCCGCGCGGCGCTGCGTCCCCGCATGGCCGGTGCGCCCGGCGGCATGCCGGTGATCGCGCCCATGCCCGCAGCGCGGCCCGCCCGCATACCGAGTCAGCGTGACGGCGCCGAGGAGTCCGTGGCGGCCGGCACGACCGTCGACCACCTCACCGAGACCTACCGGGCGCACTATCGCTCGCTGCTCGGACTCGCCGCACTCCTCCTCGACGACACCGCCTCCTGCGAGGACGTCGTCCAGGAGGCGTTCATCCGCGTCCATTCGGCCCGCAAGCGCGTCCGGGACCCGGAGAAGACCCTCGCCTACCTGCGCCAGACGGTCGTGAACCTCTCCCGCTCGGCCCTGCGCCGCCGCATTCTCGGCCTGAAGCTCCTGTCCAAGCCGATGCCGGACATGGCCAGCGCCGAGGAGGGCGCGTACGACCAGCTGGAGCGCCGGGACCTGATCAAGGCGATGAAGGGCCTGCAGCGCCGTCAGCGCGAGGTCCTGGTCCTGCGCTACTTCGCGGACATGACCGAGGCACAGGTCGCCGAGACGCTCGGGATATCGCTGGGCTCGGTGAAGGCGTACGGCTCGCGAGGCATCGCGGCACTGCGGGTGGCCATGGAGGCGCCGGCATGAGCGACAGCCCCGAGGGAGGCGATTCCCATGAGCGCCACGAACCCTATGCCTGGCATGAGCCCACGGAACAGCACGAGCAAGAGCACACGCAATCGCACGCTGGGAACGGAACTGTGAACCACGGCCCCGAAGAAAAGGGCCCCGAGGGGCTCGGCTCGGACGAGCTGGCGCTGCGCCGGATGCTGCACTCCGCCGTCGAGGACGTCGAGCCACGTGACGGCACGCTGGAGCACCTGCGGCGCGCGGTACCCGCGCGACGGGCGCGCAAGCGGCAGGCCGCCGTCGGCATGGCCGCCGCCGCGCTGTTCATCGGCACGGCCATCCCCGCGCTCGTGCACGTCTCCAACGCCGGCGGCTTCGACCCCAACACCTCCAACGCCGGACAGGCCTCGCAGGCCCAGGGCGGCGTGAGCCAGGGCAAGAACCCGGACGGGGGCGCCAGCACCGCGGGCGGCTCCAGCGGCAAGGCCTCGGACAAGGGCCAGGACGGCAAGAAGGACGGCGACAAGGGCAGGAGCGGAGGCAACGGCACCGGCTCGCCCAACGGCGCCGACCCCTCGGCGTCCACGGCCACGAGCATCCCGGTGTGCACCGCGGCCCAGCTGGGCTCGACCTCGGGGACCGTGAACGCGCCCGACTCCGCGGGCGTGGTCTACGGCACCTTCCGCGTCACCAATGTCTCCGCCACCAGCTGCACCGTCGGCGGAGCGGGCAGCGTGGCCGCCCTCGCGCAGGGCGCCGCGGACGCCACCAAGGTCGGTGCGGTACGGCACACGGCCGGGGACGCTGCCACCGGGCTGCCCGACCCCTCCCTGGAGGTCACCTCCCTGGTGCTGCGGCCCGGCGCGGCCTACGAGGAGAAGTTCGCCTTCGTGCCCTCGGAGACCTGCCCCACGACCGGCGGCAACGGCGGCTCGGACACCGGCGGCCCGTCGCCCGACCCGTCGCCCAGCCAGGACACCGGCTCGACCGGCGGCACCGACACCGGTGGCACCACCTCGTCGGGGGTCGGCACCCAGCTGCTCACCGAGGACGGCACGGCCGACGGCAGCGTCCAGGTGACGCACACGCCGGAGGCGGGGTCGCCCTCGGTCCCGGCGACGGTGCCCAACGCGTGCGCGGGCACGGTCTACTGGACCGGGGTGCTGGCAGCGACGTAGACGCCCGGGACGTCCGGCGACGGCGTCCCGCGCCTCAGACGCCGGAAGGGGCGGAGACGCTCTCCTCGTCCGGCACCAGGCCCAGCGCCGCGTCCCGGACGAACTCCACCTCGCGGCGCAGCAGCCGGAACCACATGAAGACCACGAAGCCCGCGAAGACGAACCACTCACCGGTGTAGCCGAGGTTCTGGAACGCCTTCAGGTCCAGCCCGGTGCCGTCCGGTGCGCTCGCGGGCACGGCCCTCATCCCCGAGTCGCCCTTGTCGAGCGTGACCCACGCGTCGTACACCCGGTACGGCACGAGGTTCACCAGCGAGGCCGCGCTGATGGCCGCCGTCTGCCCGGACGGCAGCCCGCCCCGCGCGCTGACGCCGTTGTCCCCGGGCGTCTCGGACGCCTGCAGGGCACCGGTGACCGTGACCTCGCCGGAGGGCGGGGCCGGTGCCTTCACCGGGTCCGCCTCGCCCGGCAGCCAGCCCCGCACCACGGGCAGCGCCTTGCCGGTGTCGGTGCGCAGCAGCGTCAGCACGTAGAAGCCGTGCTTGTCGTCCAGTTCGCGACCGGGTACGAGGAACTGGGCGCCGTACCGGCCGGTCGCGGTGACCCGCCGGCCCGACGTGCTCTTGTCGACGGGCAGCAGCTCGGCCAGCGGCCTGGCCGCCTGCGACCTGTCCGACGAGGCCTGCTCGGTCGCGCTCCGGTGGTCCTGCACCCGCGCCTCGAACCGGCTCAGCTGCCACGACCCCATGAAGACGCAGAAGGGGATGGCCAGCAGCACGAAGACGTTGATGCCCCACCAGCGGGGTGTCAGCAGAAACCGGTACACGCCCTCAACGGTACGGGTGCCCGGAACCGGATCGTTTGTCGGGTCCGGTTCCGCGGTTCGCGTTTACGGGGTCAGGCCCGGGAGGCCTTCAGCGAGTACAGCAGCGGGATGCGCGGCCGGTCCGCCGGGAAGCGGTGGTAGCCGTCCCGTACCTCGAAGTTCTCGAAACGCCGGAAGAGCGAGACGTCGTGCTCGTGCAGGAACTCGATGCGCAGCCCGGTCGCCGCGAGCGCGGAGACGACGTCGCCCAGCGTGTGCTGCCACTCGACACTGCGGTTGTGGACGGTGTCGGTGACGACGGAGGCGTAGGTGCCGGGGATGTCGAAGACCCGGGCGTCCCGTGCGAAGTAGTCGTGCACGATCCGGGAACCGGTCTCGTCGTCGAGGGACTCGGTGATCGGATGGAACTCGGCGAGGTAGAGGAAACCACCGGGCGCCACGAGCGAGGCCGCCGTCTCGGCCCAGCGCCGGATGTCCGGCAGCCAGCACAGGGCGCCCAGGCCCGTGTAGACGATGTCGTACGAGGCCTCGGGCACCGCCCGCGCCGCGTCGTACACGTCGCTCGCCACGAACGCCGCGCGCTCGGGACCGAGCCCCAGGTCGCCCGCCAGCCCGCGGGCCGTCTCCACGGCCGGGGCAGAGAAGTCGAGCCCGACGACGCGGGAGGCGCCGCGGTGCGCCCAGGACAGGGTGTCGACCCCGATGTGGCACTGCAGGTGCAGCAGCGACTTCCCGGTCACGTCTCCCACCTCGGCGATCTCGAAGTCGCGCAGGACGTCGCGGCGGGCGCGGAAGCCGGCGAGGTCGTAGAACTCACCGGCGACATGGAGGGGCACACGCTCGTCCCACATGGCGCGGTTGGCCTCGCGCCAGTCCTCGGGTCCGGCGGTGTGTACGGGCGCAGTGGTCATGATCGAGAAGTTATCCACAGGCTGGGGGTACTCGCCAGCGAATTGTGGGTGCGGCCAGGCACTATGGGGCCATGACTGGGGCGATGAGTGAGAGCAGCATGCCGAACTGGGAGAAGCGCTTCCGGGCGCCGAGGGTTTCGCTGCCCGACTGGGCGCTGGACGCGCCGGACCGCGCGCTGTTCGTGTCGAACGCGACGGGTACCTACGAGCTGTACGCCTGGGACCGCGCCACGGGTGAGCAGCGGCAGGTGACGGACCGGCCGAACGGCACGACGGACGGCGCGCTCTCTCCGGACGGCGCGTGGATCTGGTGGTTCGACGACAAGGACGGCGACGAGTTCGGCGTGTGGCGCCGCCAGCCCTTCGAGGGTGGCGAGGACGAACTCGCCGCACCGGGCCTGGAGCCCTCCTACCCCGCGGGGCTCGCCCTCGCGCGGGACGGCCGCACGGCGGTCGTCGGCCGCTCGACGGACGAGGAGGGGACGACGCTGCACGTCTCGCGTGAGGGCGAGGCGCCCGTCGAGTTCTACCGCCACCACGAGTCGGCCTACGTCGGCGACCTCTCCCACGACGGCACGCTGATCGCGATCGAGCACACGGAGCACGGCGACGCGATGCACTCCGCGCTGCGTGTCCTGCGCCAGGACGGCACGCCGGTGGCCGAGCTCGACGACACCAAGGGCGGCGCCGAGGAGCTGGGCCTCGAGGTGCTGGGCTTCGCCCCGGTCGACGGCGACACCCGGCTGCTCATCGGCCACCAGAGGCGCGGCCGCTGGGAGCCGCTGGTGTGGGACGTGGCGACGGGCGAGGAGACCGACCTGGTCCTGGACCTGCCGGGCGACGTGAGCGCGGAGTGGTATCCGGACGGCTCCGCCCTGCTGGTCGCCCACGGATTCGAGGCCCGCAGCGAACTGTTCCGCTACGACCTGGGGACGGGCGAGCTGACGCCCATCCCGACCCCGCCCGGTTCGGTCTCCGGCGCCACGGCCCGCCCCGACGGCAGCGTGGAGTTCCTGTGGTCCTCGGCCGCCGAGCCGCCCACGGTCCGCTCGACGACGGGGAAGGTGGTCCTGGACCCGCCCGGCATGAGGTGCCCGGGTTCGGTGCCGGTGGAGGACGTGTGGGTGGAGGGCCCCGGCGGCCTTGTCCACGCCCTGATCCAGAAGCCGGCGGGGGCGACGGGCCCGCTGCCGACGGTCTTCGACCTCCACGGCGGCCCGACCTGGCACGACAGTGACTCCTTCGCCGCGGGCCCGGCGGCGTGGGTGGACCACGGCTACGCGGTGGTGCGCATCAACTACCGGGGCTCGACGGGCTACGGCAGAGCCTGGACGGACGCGCTGAAGCACAGGGTCGGCCTGATCGAGCTGGAGGACGTGGCGGCGGTCCGCGAATGGGCGGTGTCCTCGGGTCTGGCCGACCCCGAGCGCCTGGTCCTCACGGGCGGCTCCTGGGGCGGCTACCTCACGCTCCTCGGCCTCGGCACCCAGCCGGACGCCTGGACGCTGGGCATCGCGGTCGTCCCGGTCGGGGACTACGTCACGGCCTACCACGACGAGATGGAATCCCTGAAGGCCATGGACCGCACCCTGCTCGGCGGCACCCCCGAGGAGGTTCCGGAGCGCTACGAGGCCTCGTCCCCCCTCACCTACGTCGATCAGGTCAAGGTGCCCGTCTACATCTCCGCGGGCGTCAACGACCCGCGCTGTCCCATCCGCCAGGTCGAGAACTACGTCGGGCGTCTCGCGGCCCGGGGCGCGACCCACGAGGTGTACCGCTATGACGCGGGGCACGGTTCCCTGGTCGTGGACGAGCGGATCAAACAGGTGGGCCTGGAAATGGACTTCGCGAACCGCCACTTGCCGAACGGGGGCGCCTCCGGCGGCTGAGCGGGGGTGCGCCGGGCCGCTTCTCGGCCTACGAGGACGGTTGGGCGGGTGGGAAAGCGGGGTCCAGGGGCGGAGCGCCCGGCGGGGTCCGGGGCGCAGCCCCGGGACGGCCGAGCAACTCCGCCAGCCCCCTCCGGGTCGCGGCCAGCACCACTCGCTCCCCCGCACGCAGCATGTGGTCCCCGGGTACCGAGGCCCGCCCCTCCAACGCCAGCACCCGCCACGCCCCGGCCCGGAACGCCCCGTCCACGGTCCGCCCCTCCAGCTGCGGATGCCCGCCCACATCCACCGCCGCGAACAGCAGCACCCGCCGCTCGACGGGAATCGCGCCCAGGATCTGCCTACCGAGCATCGCCCCGGCAAAGGCGGGCGCGGCCAGATGCGTCACGCTCCGGCTCCGGGTCAGCGCCCGCGGGTGCGCGGCCCGGAGCGTGCGGTACACGGCGGTCGCGAAGTCGTCGTCGTACAGGCGCAGCACCACCCGCAGATCCGGCCGCACGGACCGCGCGTACAGCACCGCCTCCAGATTCGTGGTGTCCGCGCTGGTCACCGCCAGCAGCGCATGCGCCCGATGGATCTTGGCGGCCTCCAGGACGCCCTCCTGGGTCACGTCCCCGAGCACCACCGGCACCCGCAGCCGCCGCGCCGTGGCGAGTCCCCGGGCCTCGGGATCGGACTCGACGCAGACCACCGGGATGTGCAGCTCGCGCAGCCGTGTCAGCACCCGCGTGCCGATCTTGCCCAGTCCCAGCAGCACCACGTGCCCGCCCAGCCCGCGCGGGGGCTTCCGCAGGGCGGACGCGGTCCGGAAGGTCCCGAGCGCCTCGAGCACCGCGGCCAGCAGCACCGGCAGCAGCAGCAACCCGACCAGACCGGACAGGAGTTGCAGGATCTGCCGACCGAGGGACTTACCGATGGCAGGGTCGTCGATGGCGAACAGGTCCAGCAGGGTCAGATAGAAGGCCCGCAGCGGATGGATCCCGGTCACCAGTGCCAGGGCGACGGCCAGCGCGACCACGCACCCGACGAGCCCGGCCAGCGACCACCGCAGCCGCCGGGAGAACAGGGAGGCGAACGGTGGTACGACCCCGGCGCGACCGTTGGGAAGCGGCCCGGCGGCGTACGACACCTGCTCCAGGACGACGGTCCCGCGCCCGTCGGCCGCCCGTACCTCCGTCTCGTGGGGCAGCAGCCGCGGCCCCCGGTCCCCGCTGCCCTCGGCGCCGTCCGCGCCGGCCGGATCGGTGCTCGTCGCCGACAGCAGTGCCAGTGTGCACAGCCCGGGCGCGACGACCTGCCCGGGACGGGCGGGCGGTCGTTCCACCGCGCGCAGCAGCAGCTCGTCCGTCTGGACGACCTTGCTGGTACCGGCGACCGCGGTCGCGGCCAGCGCTGGCGCGGCGGTGTCGGCGTCGGACAGCACCGTCGTCGACGCGTCGCTCCCGGAGGCCCGGTCCTCCCCGTCTCCGGTCCCCTCGCCGACGGCCAACGCGGCAGCCTGGTCCAGGAGTTCCTCGATGTGCTGGCCCAACCGCCGGTTGTAGAGCCGCAGGACGAGCCGCAGCCGTGGGTTGAGTCGGCGGGCGGTCAGCGCGGCACGGATGTTGGTCTCGTCGTCGTCGTACACGAGCGCCAGTGCGGTGGCCCGCTCCACGCCCGCGTCGGCGAGTACCGCCTCGGTCGGCTCGGCGGCCTCCAACAGCCGCTCGCCCCGCGAGGGTTCACCGCCACCGGGCCCGGTCCCGCCGCCGTGACCGTTGCCGTTGGCCGCGGTACGTCCCACGGCCGCGTTCACCACCCGGTCCAGCAGCGCCGCCGAGGCCGCCCGCGCCCGCCCGACGGCCGGCGGCCGTGCCGCGCGCTCGTTCGGCGGTACGACGAGCGTCACCTGCTCGCCGTACACTCCGCGCAACTCGGTGGCCAGCCGGTGCGCGAGGCCGTCGTCGCCGCACACCACCATGTGTGCCGGCGGACCACCGTGCCCACCCTGATACGGAACGCTCCCCACAAGGGCAAAGAGTGCCCCAACGGGACGGATGGTTCCAGCAACGGGCTGAACGCCCCTGCCCGGACCGTCGTACCGAAGGGGAGGGAGAACAGCGAAGCAGCACCCGTACGCCGGAGGTACCCGACCCGTGGCCATCACCGAAGAAGCTCCGCCAGGGGCGGCCCCCCGCGACGGGGCGCCGGTCACCGGCAGCCGACCGGAGGGGAAGTCCGACGCAAAGCCCGGGAGCAAGCCCGGGGTCGAGTCCGGGGGCGAGCCCGGGGGCGGGTCCGACAAGGAGGGCTGGCACCTCAACTCCCCGCTCGCCCTGACCATGCTGATGCTCGTGGTGGTGGTGCTCCAGGGCCCGATCCGCGGGGCCCTGTCCACGCCGGTGATGCAGAGCTGGATGACCGTGTTCGTCGCGGTGGTGGTCCAGGCCCTGCCCTTCCTGGCCCTCGGCGTGCTGCTGTCCGCGGTGATCGCCGTCTTCGTACCGCCGTCGTTCTTCGCCCGCGCCCTGCCCGCCCGGCCCGCGCTGGCCGTACCGGTCGCCGGAGTGGCGGGCGCGGTGCTGCCGGGCTGCGAGTGCGCGTCCGTCCCCGTGGCCGGGGCGCTGGTCCGCCGGGGTGTGACCCCCGCGGCGGCGATCGCGTTCCTCCTCTCCGCCCCCGCGATCAACCCGATCGTGCTGACGGCGACGGCCGTCGCCTTCCCCCGTGACCCCGAGATGGTCCTGGGCCGCTTCGCCGCCAGCCTGCTGGTGGCGTGCGTGATGGGCTGGCTGTGGCAGCGCCTCGGCCGCACCGACTGGCTGCGCCCGCCGTCGCACGCCTCGCACGAGGGGCAGAGCAAGGGGGAGGCGTTCTGGGGGTCGGTCCGGCACGACATGATGCATGCCGGTGGCTTCCTGGTCCTCGGGGCGATGGCCGCGGCGACGCTGAAGGCGGTGGCCCCGGCGAGCTGGCTGCGTACGGCGGCCGACAACCCGGTGTTCTCCGTGCTCGCCCTGGCCGTCCTGGCCGTGGTTCTGTCGATCTGCTCGGAGGCGGACGCGTTCGTGGCGGCGTCGCTGACCCAGTTCTCGTTGACGGCCAAGCTGGCGTTCCTGGTGGTCGGCCCGATGATCGACCTGAAGCTGTTCGCGATGCAGGCCGGCACCTTCGGCCGCGGCTTCGCCCTGCGCTTCGCCCCCGCGACCTTCGCCCTGGCCATCGCCGGCGCGGTCCTGACCGGGTCGGTGCTGCTGTGAACCGGCAGGCACAGGCGGCGGTCCTGTTCCTGACGGGTGCGGCCCTGCTCCACGCGGGCTTCACCGACCTCTATCTGCGCTACGTCAAGGCGGGTCTGCGCCCGCTGCTGCTGGCGGCGGGCGTGGTGCTGATCGTGGCGGCACTCGCGACGGCCTGGTACGAGTGGAGGAACGCGCGCCGGAAGAAGCGGGAGGGCCGCCCCGGTGACGCCGGCCACGGCCATGACCCGGGCGGCCACGTCCACCGCGAGCCCCGCATCTCCTGGCTCCTCGTCCTTCCCCTCTTCGCCCTCATCCTGGTGGCCCCGCCCGCCCTCGGCTCGTACAGCGCGATGCGGACCGGTACGGCGCTGCAACAGCCGTACGGCTACCTGAAGTTGCCGACGGGCGAGCCCGTGCCGCTCAACCTGGTCGACTACGCGGGTCGCGCGGTCTACGACCACGGCCGTTCTCTGGACGGCCGCAGCGTGCGGATCACGGGTTTCGTGGCCGTGGACCGCTCCGGCACCCCCTACCTCGTCCGCATGGCCCTCAACTGCTGTGCCGCGGACGCCCAGCCGGTGAAGATAGGCCTCACCGGGAAGATCCCCCCGGTCCTGCAGCCCGACGCCTGGCTGGAGGTGACGGGCCGGTACACCGCCAAGCAGATCCGGGACCCCGTCAACGACGGTCCGATCCCCTTCCTCCGGGTCACCGGGTCCAGGCCGGTGCCGACTCCGCACGATCCGTACGACGAGACCTGGAACAACTGACCGGGACCCCGGGGACGGCTAGTTGACGGCCAGTGACACGGCGAGGGCGCCGAGCACCGTGCCCATCAGGTAGCGCTGCACCCTGAGCCAGGAGGGACGGCGGGCGAGGAAGGCGGCGATCGTGCCGGCCGCCAGGACGATCGACAGGTTGACCGTGATGCTGACCATGATCTGGGCCGAGCCGAGGACGAGGCCCTGGAGCAGCACGTGGCCCTCGTCCAGGTCGACGAACTGGGGGATGAGAGACAGGTACATGATGGCGGCCTTGGGGTTGAGCAGGTTCGTCATCAGGCCCATCACGAACAGCCGGCGCGGTGGGTCGTGGGGCACGTCCACCGGGGCGAACACGGAGACGCCGCCCGGCTTCAGGGCGCTCCAGGCCAGGTACCCGAGGTAGGCGGCGCCGGCCAGCTTCACCGTGGCATACAGCTCGGGCACGGCGACGAAGACGACAGCCAGGCCCAGGTTCGCGGCGAGCAGGTACACCAGGAAGCCGAGGGCCACACCGCCCAGGGAGATGATCCCGGCTCGTCTGCCCTGGGTGATGCTGCGGGAGACGAGATAGATCATGTTCGGGCCGGGGGTGAGCACCATGCCGAGGCCCACCGCCGTCACGCCGAGGATTCCGCTCGGGTCCACCGCGTCCACCGCGTCCACCATGGAACACCCTCCCGTCTCGGAGCAATGCCGGATTGGCAGGAGCGTATTTCAGTGCAATGACTCAGTGCAATAAGAATATTGCTCTCGGTGCAATTCTGTGGTGGGATGAGACCGCCGTCGGGCGAGGGGAGAGCAGCGTGCGGGACTACCAGAGCGTCGCCGACACCGTGGCCGAGGAGATCAGGTCCGGCGGCCTCCGCCCCGGCGACCGGCTTCCCCCGCAGCGCGAGTTCGCGCGCCGGCACGGCATCGCCAACTCCACCGCCACGCGCGTGTACCGGGAACTGGCCCGCAGGGGTCTGACCGTGGGCGAGGTGGGACGCGGCACCTTCGTCAGGGCGGCCTCTCCCGCGCCCGGGTCCTCCGCCCCCGCCCTCACCGAACCCGCAGCCACCGGCCACGTCGACCTGGAGCTCAACTACCCGGTC
This sequence comes from Streptomyces sp. NPDC058964, assembly GCF_042741275.1. NCBI lineage: Bacteria > Bacillati > Actinomycetota > Actinomycetes > Kitasatosporales > Streptomycetaceae > Streptomyces > Streptomyces sp. NPDC058964. Next base: position 28,541 of record NZ_JBHYKH010000025.1, on the reverse strand, counting down.
GTACCGGAGCAGAGCGCGCTGCTCGCCGATGGACTCGGCGCACTGCTGCGGCCCGACGCCCTCGGCGAGGCCCTGCGCCCGGTCGGCGCCACCGGCCTCCCGGCCGTGCGGGAGTCCGCCGCGGACCTCCTCGCCGCCGGCGGCTGGCGCCCCGACCCGGCACGGATCCTGTTCGCGGGCAACGGGCGCCAGGCCATCGCGGCCGCACTCACCGCCCTGGTGCCGCAGGGTGGGCGGCTCGGAGTCGAGGAACTGACGTATCCCGTCGTCAAGGCGGTCGCCACCCGGCTCGGCATCACCCTCGTCCCGCTGGCCATGGACGGCGCCGGACTCGTTCCGGAAGCCCTCGAAGAGGCCCACGCCGCCGCCCCGCTGCACGCCGTCTACGTACAGCCGAGACTGCACAACCCGCTCTCGCTCAGCATGCCCGCGGAACGCGTCCAGCACCTGGCCGACGTCCTGTTGAGGCTAGGCCTCCCCGCGGTCGAGGACGCCATCTGGGCCTTTCTCCGCGACGAACTGCCGCCACTCGCCGCCCGGGCCCCCGAACGGACCGTCCTGATCGACAGCCTGAGCAAGCGCGTCGCGCCCGGTCTCACCGCCGGCTTCGTGGTGGCGCCCGGTGGCCTGGCCGCCGGCATCTCCGCCGGCCTGCGCTCGGCGGGGTCGGCCCCCATGAGATTCGCGCTGGAGGCCGCCCACCGCTGGCAGCAGGACGGCACCGTGCGGAAGCTGGTCGAGGCCAAACAGCGGGAGGCGGCGGTACGGCAGGAGATCGCGGCCCGGCATCTCGCCGGGTTCGCGGTGCGCAGCGATCCCCGCTCCTACCACTGCTGGTGGCAACTGCCCCGGCCGTGGCGCGCGGACACCTTCGTCGCGGCCGCCGCACGCCACGGCATCGGAGTGGTCCCCGCCGCCGCGTTCACCGCCGGCGACAACCACGCCCCCAACGCCATCCGCCTGGGCCTTGCCTCACCCGGGCGGGACGCCCTCTCCCGGGCCCTCACCACCCTGGCCGAACTGGCCCGGTCGGCGCCGGAGGACCTGGTCACCGACTGACGCCTCCGGTCGGCTCAGGAGGTGCCGCGCCCCTGACCCGCGGCCTCGGCCTCGGCGATCGGGGGCGGGGCGGGGCGGCCGCCCC
>NZ_JBHYKH010000025.1:0-27387 GCF_042741275.1 Streptomyces sp. NPDC058964 | reverse complement strand
CGCCCCTGACCCGGCGCGTGGGCCTCGGCGTTCGCCTGGGCGTCGCACACCGCCAGGGCGTTGGCGAATCCGAACGCCTCGGCTATGTGCCCCGCAGCCGACATGACCCGCGCCGTGCCCACGACGGGCGCGATCGCGACGAGGACGTCCTGCACCTGCTCGGACGTCAGATTGGCGTCCATGGCGGCACCGGCGTGGGCGAGGTAGGAGATCGCGGGCGCGTCCATGGCGACGAGCGCGGCGATACGGGTGAGGACCAGCGAGCCCTCGTCCATGCCGCAGCGCTCGATCGAGTCGACCGTCATGGCGGCGAGAGTGTCGAGAACCGGGGTCTCTGATGTTGCGGCCATACGGGGGACCACCTTCCGGTACCGAGCAGTCGCCGACCGGGCGTCGGCGACTTGCCTTTCAACCGTAGGAGCCCGGCTGTGACCACGCATGTCGGCCGTCCGGCCGTGCCGAAGCGGGGAGGCCCTCTCGCCTGCACGGGAGCGGGCCCTGTCCCGCTTGCCGGATCGGCTACAGCACGACGATCAGGACACCTCCGCGGTTGAAGAGGAACCCGTGGTGGTCGAAGCGGTGGTCGAAACGGAACCCGTCGTGGTTGAAGAAGAACCCGTTGTGGTCGAAGCGGTGATCGACACAGCCTCCGCCCCAGTCGTCCCGGCCGCCGCACCAGCCGGTGGTGACCCGGGTGTGCACGGCAGGCGTCGCCGCCGCGGCCGTGCCCGCCGTACCGATCGTCGCGCCGCCGGCCATCACCATGCCGACCGCGGCCACCGCGGCGAGACGCCTCGCGCGTTGTGCTCGCATGATGGACGCACCTTTCCTTCCGACGCCTCGCACACCTCTGACCGGCACGAGACGCACAGCCGCAGCACAGGAGCGGCACCCCCGGGCTGGGGCTCACTTATCAGTACGCTCACGGCGCCCTTTTGGATTGCCCTCGCGACGGGAGACCCGCGGCATTTCCGCGGGAAACGCTCAGGGGCCCGAACCGCGATGCGGATCAGGCCCCTGAGCGGATCAGGCCCCTGATTGGGTACAGCTCTGTCGGGGTGGCGGGATGTGAACCCGCTACCTCTTCGTCCCGAATGAGGTTCGGGCAAGATCGACACCTGCGTGTGTGGGTAAACGTGCAGGTCAGAGCCTTGGTCTGGGTTGGTGTGGCGTGGGCTCGCGTGGTCTCTGGGGGAAGATCTCCGGCCGCGACGACGAGTTCGTCGCCGTCGTCCTCAAGGGCTACGGGTAAGCGCTGGGGCGAGATCGTCGGCCTGGAGACGGAGTTCGTCCGGCCTGGCGCGTTCCGCGTCGAGTGGCAGCTGTACGAGCTGGATACCGGCGAGCTGGTGCGCTGTCCGCCCAAGGACGACAGCTACCGGACCATCGATGCGATGGACTGGCTGTCGGCCCTGGTGTTCGACCACATCGCCCGCACGAAACCGACACCCTGCCCCTGCCACGGGTGGACGTACGTCTTCCGAGGCCAGGGGGCAGCGCGGACCGGCGGCCACCACGGCGCCAAGCTTGCCGACGTAGCCCGGCTGGCCGGGGTCTCCACGGGAACAGTGTCCAATGTCCTCAACCACCCCCACCGCGTCGCCGAAGCTACGCGGGTGCGGGTCGAGAAGGCCGTGGCCGACCTTGGATTCGTGCGAGGTGGCGCTGTGTCGGGGCATGCAGCCCACTGGCGCAGGAACGGTTTTGCGACCTGGTTGTTCACGCCGGCGGTCTCCGGCTGGTACCCGAAGAAGGCGCCACAGGAGGCCCGTCCCGTACCCATCCTCGGCGAGCCATGGCCCGGCGTCCCGGCGCGAGGGCGGGGTGCCACCGATCGTGCCGATGCCTGCTGGCTCCCGATCGCCAAGGGCCTCACACCCCACGGCCTCCGTCACACCCACCGGACGATGATGGAGGACCTGGGCACGGAGAAGGTGCTCATGGACGAGCGTATGGGCCACCCCGACGGTTCGGTCTCCGCACGCTACGCCCACGTCACCCCTGGCATGCGCCAGCGCCTCATGCTCGGTCTCACCGCACAGTGGGAGGCATCCCTCGACGCCCGCGTGGCCCTGTGCTCGACGTCACCGGTAGCCCCACGGTGCCCCGCAACCCTGTTGCGGGGCACCGCCGTTCCTTCGTAGGAGGTCGGCGATTCAACGCTCATCCAGGTTGCATCGACCGATTCGGCGACACGAGCTCGTCTCGGATGATCAGATGGCCCTCAGCCTTATCCTGTCGCATGCACCAGATCACGCCACTTCGGCCCCGTTCGCGTTGCGCCTGCAACTTGGGATGCGAGAAGATGTTCGACGCACTGTGGGCTCTGGCGCCGCAAGGTGAAACAGCGGCGATTGAGTAGTCCCAGCACACAACACGCTTACGGGGTGGGTGGATGAAGTTCGACATGGGGTCGACGACCCTGTCGCAGCTCGGGAAGAGCACCGTCGGCTCAAGCGATGACCTGGGGACGCTGATCAGGTTGCTGATCCAGGCGGCCGAACCGTTGGAGGGCAAGTTCAATGGTGCCGGCAAGGCCGCGTTCGACACGTTCAAGGCGCATGCCGACGAGATCACGGCAGATCTGAACAGCTCGCTGGGCGCGATTCTCGGCGGTCAGTCCGGTATGGACACCGCTTTCGGTAGTGGTGACGTGGAGTTGGGTGACAACGCGCACCAGAACATGGGCGCTGCCAACTTCGACGCCGCCCGCTTCGGCGCGCGGTAACCGCCGTCGAAGAGGAACTCACCGCTGCCGCCACCGTTTTCAAGGGGGATTCGATCATGACCCAGAATCAGGACCGCCGCTCCTACGACACCGGCGCCTCCGCCGACGTACAGACCAGCCTGTCCGGAATCATCGGCCAGTTGGAGCGCGTGCTGACCGACCGCGACCGGGCGGTCAAGGCTGCGATGGCCGACTTCCGCGCCGACGGTGTCTCGGACGAGTACCACGGCAAGGAGGTCCGCTGGCACAAGGCCGCAGCTGAGGTGCGCGAGATCATCCGTCTGGTTCGCAACACGTTGGAGCAGAACGACGGCACCGCTCAGGCCACCCTCGCCAAGGCGAAGGCAGCGGTCGACAACATCGGCTGACCGGTTGGCGGTGTCCCTCCCCGCTCCCGTCGACCGCTCGCCCGAACAGGCCATGCATCTGTAGCCTGCGCGACCATGGCTGACATCTTCGAGCTGATGCTCGCGTTGGACTTGCGTGATGAGTTGTCGGCGGGGGAACTCACGGAGCTGCGATGGCATCTGGGAGTGGGCCCCCAGCCGGAGACATTCCGTATTGTCACCGAATTTCCGGTCGTAGTGGACGACGAAGACGGAGAGTTCGTCATCGAGGATCACCCCGTTCCCCTTCTCGGCCAGCAGGGTGGTGGCTACAAGGTTGGGGGCGCACTTGTCTCCGTGCTGCTGCGTCTGCAGGACGCGGGGGAGGAAAGCTGGGCGCTGACCAGCCGGCAGGAGATCCATCCGGACGATTTCGAGCGCACTGGTGAACTCCTCAGCTGGCTCGCGACCAAGGCCAGCGCGCGGCACCGAGGCTGCGACGGCGATGTCCATCTGGGATGGATCCGGTTCTACGAAGAGCCCCGGCCGGCACCGTTGGTAGTGCGTGACGGCGCGGTCGTCTGGCCGTCGTAGATCCGTGTTCGCGCCGTACGCTGGTGTGATGGGGGTGGCGATAGAGGTACTGATCGTGGACTGGCCGCGTGTGGAGGCGGCACCGCCCGGCGATCGGGAAGACCTGCTGACCGAGGCCGCGTTCGGCGAGGCGTACCGCGACGACCTCTTCGAGCATGGCTGGTCGTGGTCCACGCAGCCGGGTGACGACTGGTTCGGCCGGTATGCCTTCCGGAACACGCACGGCTCGTACAAGCCGCACGTCTGGGCCGGTTTTCGGTGGGAGTACATGCGCGAGTTCGTCGAGCCGAAGGTGTGTGACGTGGTGGACCGGTTCCTCGACACGTTGTTCTGGCACGGCCTGGAGGACGCCACCGGCGCCGGTTCGAGGCTCTCTGACCGGCCCTGCCCCTGGGACGCGGACCTCTTGCTGTGGTGTCCGCCCGATCAGGTACCCCTGCTCGCTGGGTGGTGGCGGCAGGCGAAAACTCACCTGGAAATCTTGCGCGGGCCATTCATTCAGCACGCCGCGGAGCCCGACGGACGGATCGGTACGTTCGAGTCGTTTGCCGACCTTCTCACCGACTGGGGCGAGGTGGTCACGGAGGCAGAGCGCCGGGGCTGGGGCATCGTTGGCCTGCGCTGCTGACCGTGCCCAGCCCCTGCCTCGTTGCGTCCGGAATCCGCGCGGCGAGAAGATGTTCGACGAGCACCCGCGTGTCCAGCGAACCGGATTTGAGTGATGTCAGCCCAGGATTATGACAGTCAGCTTCTTGAGTCCGTGGCGGTGCGGCGTCGGCGGTTGCGTGATGCCGTGTTGTTCGGGGCGCAGCGGCAGCGGCGGACCGTGGACGAGCGGCTCGGGAAGGCGTTCGCGGGGGTGGTGATCGCTGCCGTGGTGTGTGCCGGGTGTGTGGGGTGGTCCTTCGTCGCGCACCGTGTGATCGGGAAGGCTCCGTACGACACTTCTGTGCCTGTGTCGACGCCCTCCGGTCAGCGCACCGTTCCACCGCAGCCTGCGAATTCGGCCCGATGATAGGTTCGAACGCGTGATATCCCGGGGGACTGTGAGCCGTTCGGCACTGAGTCGAGTCACGTTGGTCGGTGATCGTCGGCGGGTGGATCTGGTGCTGCCGGCCCGGGAGCCGGTCGGGCTGTTGTTGCCCGAGGTGATGCGGCTGCTCGATGACCGAGTGGCGGAGCAGCCGCAGGCCCGGCACCTGGTGACGGCCGACGGAAGTGCTCTGGAGCCGGATGCCACGCTGGAGTCGGCGGGAGTGCCCGACGGTGCCGTACTACGGCTGGTCCGGGTCGAGGATGCGCCGTCCGCGCCGGTGGTCCATGACGTGAGTGACGAGGCGGCTGGCGATCTGGATGTGCGGGCCTGGCGGTGGGACGCGCGGGCGCGGCGGATCACGGCCGCGGGCGCGGGTGTGGTCTGGGCGTCGGCCGTCGGCTTCATGGCGCGTCAGGGGTTCGAGGCCGAGACTGCGGGATGGTCGCTCCTGGTGATCGCGGCGGTGGCCGCGGTGGCCGGTGCGCTGCTGGGGCGGGCCGGGCACAAGGGGCTTGCCGCTGCTCTGGTCGTGGTGAGTGCCGCTGTGGGTGTGCAGGGTGCCTGGTCGGTTGCCGACGCACAGGGCTGGCCGGGAGCCGCGCGGTTGGCCGCCGTGCTCTCGGTTTTCGTGGTGATGCTGTTGCTGCTCGGCTGGTTCTCGCCGTTCGGGCGGGGTGCGCTGGTCGGGGCAGGGGCACTCGCCGGAGCGGGCGCGTGCTGGGAGGTGGCGCTCGCGTTCCAGTCCGGCGGAGCCGATCCAGCACGTGCCGGGGCGCTGCTCGCCGTGGTGTCCGTCGTCGCGCTGGGCATGCTGCCCCGGCTGGCGCTGGCGGCATCGGGTCTGTCCGGGCTGGACGACCGGCGCTCCGCGGGCTCGTCCGTCAGCCGATACCAAGTGGCCACCGCGTTGGCCGCCACACATCGGGGGCTGGCGCTGGCGACGCTCGTCACCGCGGTCTGCGGTGCCGTCGCCGGAGTGCTGGCAGTGCGTACGGTGACGGTGTGGACGGTGTTGCTGGCTGTCGCCGTGGCGTTTGTCCTCGCGCTGCGGGCGCGTGCCTACCCGCTGGTGGCGGAGGTGGTCGTACTGCTCGCGGCGTCCATGGTGGTGGCGCTGCGGCTGGCCTGGTTGTGGCGGGAGCACTCGGGAGCGCCGGCACCGCTCGCCGTTCTCGGCGTGCTGGTCGTGGTGTCGCTGGGTGTGCTGGCCGTGCAGCCCGCCGAGCATGTCCGGGTTCGGCTGCGCAAGGCCGGTGACGTGCTGGAGTCGGCTGGTGTGGTCGCTCTGTTCCCGCTGGTCCTCGGGGTGTTCGGGGTGTACGGGCGGCTGCTGGGCACCTTTGCGTGAGGTGGCGGTGATGACGACTTCCGGCCGTTGGCAGGACGACGTGCTGCGTGAGCTGACCGCGGGCTCGGCCGACGAGGCGCGCGAGCAGCCTGCGCCCGGTGCCGCCCGGCCGCCCTTGCCCGTGCGCGATCCGGACGACGAGCGTCCCAACCCGGGTCGGCCGTCCCGCGAACACCACACCACGGGGCAGGTCTCGCGCGGTGACGAGGAGCGGTCCGCTCCGCAGACCCCGGCTCAAGCATCCCCGCGCCCCGCGCCCGAGGTTCCGCCGGCGCCGTCGGCCCAGGCCCATCCCGGTACCGGGTCCCCCGCTCCCGGCGTCGAGGCAGTCCCGCAGACCCCAGCGACGCCACCGAACGCCTCCCCCGCCGTACGGCCGCCCCGCCAGGCCCGGCTGCCCATGGCGACGCCCGAGCCCGTGCCGACGCTCGACCCGCGCCTCGCTATAGCGCTCGGTTCGCCCCAGCACGGCGATTCGCTGGTCCGGCGTTCGGGCCGGTCGCTGCGCAAGCTGACCTCGTCGGCTGCGCAGGAGGTCGCCGTGGAGAGTCGGCTGGGCAGCATGGTGCAGCAGCCGGTGACCACGGGCCGGGTGATCGCTGTGACGTCGATCCGCGGTGGCGTGGGCAAGACCACGACCGCCGCGCTGCTGTCGCGGGCGTTCAGCCACTACCGGCACGACCCCGTGCTCGCTCTGGAGGCGGACGCCGCCCTGGGCACGCTGCCGGTGCGCATGGGCGCTCAGTCCGTACGCTGGTCGTGCGTCGAGCTGTCCCGGATCCTCACTCCTTCGATGCAACTGACCGATATCACTGGCTACTTGGTGCCGGTAGCGGACGGCGGCTGGCTGCTGCCCGCCAGTCAGGGGCGGGTGGGCGCCCCGCTGGACGTTGCGACCTACCGCACCGTGACGCTCGCGCTGCGTCGTTACTTCGCCGTCACGGTCGTGGACTGCGAGACGTTGCCCGGTGAGGTGGCCAGAACCGCGATGGACACCGCGCACGCGCGTGTGGTCGTCGCCCCGCTCACCGCCGAAGGGGTGGGCGGTACCCGGATCGTCCTGGACTGGCTCGGTGGGCTGCCGCATGCCGCGCTCGCCTCCACCGTCGTGGCCCTCACCTCGAACACTCCCGACGCGAACCTCGACCTGAAGGCCGCCACGGCCCACCTGCGGGAAACCGGAGTCACCCTCGTGCATCTGCCCTACGACCGGCACCTGGCCGGTGGCGGACCGATTATGTCCGACCGGCTCGGCGAGGCCACCCGACGAGCGGCCACCCAGCTCGCCGCCGAGGCACTGCAGAGGGCGGTGCGGGTGCGTTGACACAGCAACAGGTCCATCGTCCCGCCCGCTCGACGCGTCCGCTGCTCCCGCCGGCGGCCCGTACGATCGAGCCTCCGCCGAACCTGCCGGAGGGCAAGACCGGCAGCCCGGCAACCGCGCTGTTGCCGATGGCCGGCGTCATGAGTTCGGTCGTGATGATGACGGTGATCCGCTCCAGCCAGTTCGCGGGCCTGGGCGCTGTCGTGCTCGTCATCGCGCTGCTTGGCGCGGTCGCCCTGTTCCTGTCACAGCGCGGCAAGGCCCAGCGGCAGCGGCGCGTTCAGCGTGAGCGGTACCTGGAGTACCTGGAGGAACTGCGGGCTGAGTTGGGCGAAGCCGAGCGCGAGCGCCGCCGCGTGGCCCGGGTTCTCCACCCCGCGCCCACGGCCCTGTATGACGTCCTGCGTGATCCCGCGCGGCTGTGGGAGCGGCGCCGCACGGACACGGACTTCCTTCACGTGCGCGTCGGTGTCGGCGACGTGCCCGTGCAGGAGCTGACCATCGGCCAGCAGGCTGTCGGAGGCGTACTCACCCCGCCCGACCCGTTCATGCTGAACGAGGCACGCGCCCTGCGGGCCCGCTTCAGCACGGTGTCGGACCACCCGCTGACCGTGCCGCTGGACCGAGCCGGCAACGTCAGCATCGTCGGCGACCGCGCGGGCGTCCTGTGCGTCGCCCGGTCCCTGCTCGTGCAGGCCGCCGTGACCCACGCCCCGGACGACGTCGCCATAGCGCTCGCCGCCCCCGGGGACCGTATCGAGGAGTGGGAGTGGACCAAGTGGCTCCCGCACGTCCTCGACCCGCAGCAGCAGGACGGGGCCGTCGCCGCCCGGCGCATCGCTCCCGGTCCGGTCCAGCTGGCGCAGGTGATCGGCACGGATCTGGGGCGGCGCGCCTCGTATGCGGCCGAAGTGCGCCGCGGGCTGTCCGACAAGAAGGCGCTCGCCCTGACCGAGCGGCTGCTGGTCCTCAGCGACGCGTACGGGGAAAACGCCGTAGAGCTACCGCGCCCGGACGCCGCCGTCGCCCTGGACGACATGGGGGTCACGGTCCTGCACCTGCTCGCCGAACAGGTCCACGAACCCGATCACGTCTCCGTACGGATCACCGTCGACGGCGACGAGGTCACGGTGGAGGATCTGCGCGGAGAGCAGGACGTACGGACGGACGGGGTCGTCGACCGCACAGGGCTCCCCGAGGCCGAGGGCCTCGCCCGGGCTCTCGCGCCGCTGCGGCTGTCCGCCGAGTCCGCCGCAGAGGGCACGCCCGTCTCCGGCCCCGTCGACTTCCCGCAGCTGCTCGGCATCGACGACATGGCCGGGCTCGATCCGGTCCGGCAGTGGGCGCCGCGCGGAGAGCGGGACTTTCTGCGGGTGCCGATCGGCCTGGACGACCGGCACCAGCCGGTGCTGCTCGACCTGAAGGAGTCTGCCGAACTCGGCATGGGCCCGCACGGGTTGTGCGTCGGCGCAACCGGATCCGGCAAGAGCGAACTGCTGCGCACCCTCGTGCTCGCGCTGGTGACGACGCACGGGCCGGACGATCTGGCGATGGTCCTCGTGGACTACAAGGGCGGTGCCACGTTCGCCCCGTTCGCCGGCCTGCCGCACGTGGCGGGCGTGATCACGAACCTGGAGAACCAGGCCGGCCTCGTCGAGCGCGTGCACACCTCCCTGGCCGGTGAGATCAAGCGCCGTCAGCAGGTCCTCAAGGACGCGGGCAACATCGCCGACATCGGGCACTACCGCACCTTGCGCGCCACGGCCCGGCCCGACCTCGAGCCGCTGCCACATCTTTTCGTCGTCATCGACGAATTCGGTGAACTCCTCACCGCGAAACCGGACTTCATCGACCTGTTCCTGTCGATCGGCCGCATCGGCCGCTCCATCGGTGTGCATCTGCTGCTGTCCAGTCAGCGCATCGAAGGCGGCAAGCTCAAAGGGCTGGAGACGTATCTGTCGTACCGGCTGGGTCTGCGTACCTTCTCCGCGGACGAGTCGCGTACGGTCCTGGAGACCACCGACGCCTTCCACCTGCCGCCCCTGCCCGGCTTCGGCTACCTGAAGGTCGACACCTCCACCTACACCCGCTTCAAGGCCGGCTTCGTCTCCGGTGCCTACCGCGGCCCCGTCGTACACGACAGCGCAACCGACGCCGAGCCGCTCGCCTGGCCGTACCCGGCGTTCAACGCACCAGCACAGATACCCACGACGGCGGATGACACCCCGGCGCCGCGTGAGCGCGCGACCGGGCCGACGGTCCTGGGCGTCGCGGTCAGCCGACTCACCGACATCGCCGAACCTGTGCGCCGTATCTGGCTGCCGCCGCTGCCCGAAGCCGTCACCCTCGACACGGCCGCCGGCCCGGTACAGGCATCCGCCGACGGCCTCCGGCTCACCAACCCCGACGGCCCGATGCGGGTGCCGCTGGGCGTCCTCGACGATCCCGCCCGGCAGTGGCAGGGCCCATGGGTACATGACCTGAACACCGCGGGCGGGCACACGGCCGTCATCGGCGGCCCGGCCTCCGGCAAGACGACCCTGCTGCGCACCCTGGCACTCTCCATCGCCCTCACCCACACCCCGCGCGACGCCGCCGTGTATGGCCTGGACCTGGCCGGCGGCGGACTGAGTGCCCTCGCGGACCTGCCGCACGTCGGCGGCATCGCGACCCGCGCCGACCACGAACGCGCGTCCCGCACTGTCGCCGAGGTGCGCGCCATGCTCGAAGAGCGCGAGGACATCTTCCGCGAACGGGGCATCGACTCGGTCGAGCAGCTGCGGGCCTTGCGCGGACGAGGTGAACTTCCCCAGCTCGGCTCCACCGACATCGTCCTGCTCATCGACGGATTCGGCGCCCTGCGTGACGAGTTCGCCCACCTGGACGACGATGTGGCCGACCTGCTCAAGCGCGGCAGCGGCTACGGCATCCATGTCGTGGCGGCCATGCTGCGCTGGAACGACGTGCGCATCGCCACCCAGTCGCTGTTCGGCAGCCGCATCGAACTGCGCCTGAACGACGCCGCCGACTCCGCAGTCGACCGCAAGCTCTCCGAGACCCTCTCGGCGGACACGCCCGGCCGGGCCCTGACAGACGGCAAACTGTTCGCCCAGACCGCGCTCCCTCGCATCGACGCGCACGCCACGACGGACGGCCTCGGCCCGGCCCTGGAGCAGGCAGCGGCCACGCTGCGCGCCGCCTGGCACGGTGAGACCGCCGCACCCGTGCGGGTGCTGCCGACCAGGCTGCCCGCGCATCGCCTGCCCGCCACCGTGGCGGAGCCGCGTGCGATCCCGATCGGTGTCGACCAGGAGACTCTCTCCGCGACCGTCCTGGACCTGTTCGGCGCCGACCAGCACCTGCTGGTCCTCGGCGACAACGAATGCGGCAAGACGAACCTGCTCAGGCTCGTCTCCCGCTCCCTCATCGACCGCTACGACAAGGACGAGCTGGTCTTCGGTGTGTTCGACCCGCGGCGCGGCCTGCGGGGAGTGATCCCGGAGCCGTACCGCGGTGGCTACGCGCACAACGCCGCCCTCTCCCAGGCGCTTGCCACCGGCATTGTCACCGAGCTGGCAAAACGCCTGCCGGAGGCCCCCGACCCCGATGCCCTGACCGATGAGCCGTCGTTCACCGGGCCGCGGATCGTGATCCTCGTCGACGACTACGACATCCTCACCGCGGCCGGGCAGCAGCCCCTCTCCCCGTTCCTGCCGTACATCTCCTCGGCCAGGGACATCGGCCTGCACTTCGTCGTCGCCCGCCGGGTCGCCGGAGCCTCGCGGGGCCTGTACGAGCCGTTCCTGACGGCACTGCGCGAAACCGGGGCCACGGCACTGGTGATGACGGGCGATCGCACCGAAGGTCAGTTCTTCCCCGGTCTGTACGCCTCCGCCCAGCCGCCCGGCCGCGGCACGCTGGTCCGCCGCGGCCGCCGCCACCAGCTGATCCAGACCGCTCTCGCACCCGAAACCGAGCCAACACAGGCCCCTACATGAGCAGTTGATCGGTTCGCCGTGCCTTTGGCTAGAAGTGTGTGGCTGCTGCGACAAGCGATCTGATAGGGATGAATGTCCTGTTGTCAGTGGCGCGTGCGATGCTGAGCAGCGCTGATGGAACGTATCTGCAGGTGACACAGCGGGGGTTGACGTGACGGGGTGGGACATCAGTCCCAGCGGGGTGGAGTCCATTCTGTCGTTGGTGGGGCTTGCGGCCGACGACCTGAGCAAGGACATCAAGGGCTACGGTACGAGCGTCCAGGACGCGGCGCAGTCCGCGGGCACGATCAGCGGCCCGTACTGCGGTGGTCCGCCGGTGGGGCCGGTGGGTGCTGCGGTCGCGAACTTCGTGTCCGATACCGAGGACTCGGTCAAGTTCATGGCGGCCCGTATCAAGAAGACGATGGACGGGACGGTCAAGGCGACCAGTGCCTACATCGATGGTGACCTGGCGATGGCCGCCCGGGCCCAGCGTGAGGCGGCCAAGGCGCCCACCCCGGCCGAGCTTCAGGCCGTGGGCGAGAAGACGAAGCACCACGGGGGCGGGGCATAGTGGACATGATCGAGCCGGGTGGGATACCCCAGTACACCGGCGACTTCGGCACCTTGTCCAAAGCAGTCACCGCGCTGCGCAAACACGCGATCGGCATCCGCAACGCCGGCCAGGACGTCCACTCACGCTTCCAGGCGACGGCCGCGTTCTACAAGGCGCCGGAAGCGGACCAGCTCCTCTCCTCCACCCAGCCGGTGATGGACACGGCGGACGAATTCGCCGGCCACATCGAGTCCCTCGCCGACGCCCTGGACACGTTCGTCGGCGAAGCGAAGCCGTACGCGGACCGCTTGAAGCATCTGAAAGAGAAGGCGATCGCCTTCGTCGACAGCGTCGAAGGCGACGACGGCTGGACCAAGGACCAGCATAAGGTCGACGAGCACAACGCCCTCATGCACGGCGTGGCGGAAGCCGTCGTGGGCTTTCAGAAGGCGGAGCACAACGCAGCGGTCAAGATCGGCGCCATCAGCCCGGCGCTCTGCCGTCCCGTCGGCGACGAGGGCGGCACGTACGGCATCAGCGTCGACAAGCTCGAGTCCATGCCCGACCTGCCGTGGGGCTCACCCGTTGCCCGTACCTACGACCGCTGGAGCATGGACTGGTGGGGCCACGGCATCAAGAGCTGGGCCTGGGACGGCATCGTCAAGGACAGCCTCTGGGGCGGCTTCGTCGGCCTGGGCACCTTCGAGGACAACATCCTGGGCATCAACGGCTCCGACGCACAGCACCAGACCTGGGACGGCCTCAAACGCACCGTCGTCGGCGCCTACGCCTACGGCATGGACGCGGTCGGCGAGGGCGACCACCTCTCGGACTGGCAGCGCGACAGCAAGGCGTACGCCAAGGAGTTCGGCAAGCAGTTCATCGCCTACGACGAGTGGCACAAGGACCCGGCTCGGGCCCACGCCGTCACCAGCTTCAACATCCTCACCGTATTCGCGGGCGGTGGTGGGGCGCTCGCCAGGCTGGGCAAGACAGGCAGATTCGTGGAAGCCGCCGGCACGGTCGCAAAGATCGGAGACGCCCTGGATCCAGTCTCCGGCGCCGCGAGGGCGGCGAGAGCCCTGTCTGATCTGCCGAAGGTCTCCGAGGTACTGACCAACGTCAGCGAACACCTACGGCTGCCGAAGACGAGGTTCCCCGACGGCGCCCTGGACGACCTCAGCAACCGCTACAGGGTCGACAAGGACGGCAACTTCATCGCCCTCAAACCGGACGGCACGCCCGACACCAGCCCGGTCACGCACGAGCCTGCCGCGGCTGACCGCGTGTCTCCCGCTGGGCCAGGTGATCGAGAACCTGTTGGCGTCGGAGGCCGCGCGCCCGAAGCCACCTCCCACGCGAGTGGCCACGGAGCCCTGCCCGGGTCGTCCCATGGCGCCGCTCACGCAGGAGGCGAAGCCGGACACGGCGCACCCACCGCCTCCCACCAGCCCGGCCACGCGGGTCACAGCGGTTCGGGGACAGGAACGGCACCCACCACTCACCACGGTGCGAGCGGCGGCGGTCATGGGTCCGGCCACGGGTCCGGGGGCCACGGCGGTTACCACGGTCCCGCTGGCTCTGGAACGGGGCACGGCGGCGGTGGAGGTCTCCACCACGGTCAGCACGGACCGCAGCCGCCCGCCCCCCAGCCGAGCGGTCACATCCCCGAGCACACCTTCGAGCACGTGCTCAAGGGAGAGCTGAAGTACGGCAAGGACGGCCAGCCCAGGGTCGTCGGATACCATTTTCGTCCAGGCGGTCGTGATCCCCGCGGCATAAAGGTCCCGAAGATCCTGAAGATTGATCACAAAACGGGGCTGACGCAGGGCAACGTGTGGATGCGTGATCCGCGTACCGGCACCTGGGTGATGAAGCGGGCCAAGACGACCTTCTTCCCGCCGACGTGGACGGAGCACGAGGTTCGGCGGGCGATGGTCAAGGCGTTCGAGAACAGCCAGGTGGTCGATCCCGAACTTCACATGTGGCGAGGCGAATACAAGGGGATCACCTTTGAAGGCTATTTCGACCCCGTCACGGGTGACGCGAAGACCGTCTACCCGATCATGCCTTAGCAAGCAGCAGAAGGAGATCAGTAAGTGATCCGCACTCAGTACTATGCCCAGGACGAATTCGGGGCACCGCGCTTCGACGGTCCTGCGGAGCTCAAGGTTCTAGGGCACTGGGTGACCTCCGACATCCAGCTCTCCCCGCTTGCCATTCTGGAAGCGATCGACCTGGTGAGGCTGGCGCAGTCAGACCCCGGATTCACCCCGGAAGACCTGGATGGAAACGCCCACACCGCCACCATCAGCCCCCAGGGCGTCGCGATCGAAAACCACTTCTTGGAGCACGTTCAGGGTGAATTCCCGCTGGACAAGGCATTGGCGGTCCTGATCGACTTCTGGGACTACTACCTCCTGGTGCACCCCGAAGATGTCGTGTCCTACTGGAACGAGTACGTAAAAGAGAACGGGCGGGACCCGCTCGCGGGGCTTCGAGACGTCACGGTGTGATTCACCCTCCAAAGGATCCTGGGGACGCCTTCGGCAACCCCAGGTATCAGGAGTGTGTGCCCGGGCTCATAGCGTTGATGAATGATCCGGCCGCCCCGGACTGATCGGCGCCGCCAATGTTCGAGGAAGTGGTATGTGCACTATGACGACGGTCGGCCCCGATCTGGCAGACAAGCTCCGATCGCCGAGAACACCGCCCGTCACTTGATCGAGGCAGCACCCGCGGTCCGGCAGGGCCACGCTTCAGAAAGCAGCACATGCCCCAGGACGTCATCGCCCTCACCCCGCAGATGCCGGACATCAAGACTCTGCTGGCCGCACTGCACGCCGGCGGCCCGGACCTCCGCGTGAACCGGGCAGGTGGAGGAGCCGTCGCCCAGTTGTGCACGGACGCCGGAAAGCTCCTGGTCTCCGTGGAGGCCCCCCGCTACCTGCAAGTGCCGAACGAGACGGAGCGGCTGCTGGGACCTGGCGTTCAAACAGAGGGACCGGTGTGGTGGACCGAGGTGCGGGCGTCCACCGCCATCGCAGAAGCCAGGCTGCTCGCCGGCTCGGTCGCAGGACGGCTGACAACGCTGCTCGGCGGCACCACATGGCCGCCTGAAGCCGCCCATACCGACGTCGTGACCGTCCCCACCACGGGTGAGGTGACGGTTCCGCCCGCTGATGTGGACGTACTGACCGATGCGGATGTGCTGACTGACAAGAGCGTCATCGTCATCTACGACCGCCCGGTCGTTGCCGCCACGACATGGCTGACCGAGGCGGTGCGAACGGTGGCTCAGAGCCGACGGGAGCTGTATCTCGTCACGTCCCCCAATACCCGGCTGAGCCTGCCCACCCGCACCGTGCTGGAGCGCATGCCCGCACGCTGGGTCGTACGCCACCCCGAGAACGGCTACTACGACGGCCTCTCCGGAGCCGTACTGCGCTGGCACGACGGACGTTTCACCCCGGCGACTGACAACGGCCTCCAGATCGCGGACGCCTTCCAACCCCCGCTTGGCAAGGGCGGTGAACGGCAGTTGCTGCTGTCCATCCGCACCATCCATCCCGCCCAGGAGCACCTGATACTCGGTGGCGCTCTGGAGGACGCCTGGCAGACCCTCACCGGACTGCCGCCGGCCGGATGGGCCACCGCCGAGCCCGTCAACGTCCCTTGGTCGCCAGGGCAACTGACCGACCTGGCCCGCAGCCGCGCCCGACAAGCCCAGCCCACCTGGGCTGTCGCCGTAGGCACCGCCGACCGCCCTGCGATCGCCACCTTGCGCATCGCTCACACGCAAGAGGGCGTAGAGGAGCACATCACCCTGGCTCTCGGCTACGCCGCCGACGACCGAGCACCGATCGAGCTGCTGCCCCAGCTCGCCGAATCCCTTGCGGCCAGGCACAACCTCGCCACCATGATCAGTGAACTCCGCGCGGCGCGCGCAGACCTGACCACTCCGGCCCACTACGAACCGCCGTCGATCCCGGTCGCTCTCACTCTCGGCCCGGACGCCGTGGCCGACCTCGGCATCAGCCATGCCCGCAACGCTCTGCCGGACTGCATCCCGACCCAACTCGGCCCGGCCGGTCGCCCCGCCCTGCACTACCCGCTCGGCGACGGCACCGACCCCGCCGCCTGGCAACGCCTGCGACACATCAACGAACATCTGAAAGGCGGGAGCGGGCCAGATGCCCGACCGTCCTAACAGTCGCCGCCGCATCGCCCCCAGCAGCGGCCCGCCTCGGCTGCGTGCGATATGAGCTGCGAGCCACGAGGGCGTGACGGCGCGCGACCGAACTGAAGGGTCGCCGGTCGCCGGCCCGGACCCGCTTTTGCTGGCATGGACTTTGCGACGGTTGGATGAGGACGAGCCGGTCGTCGCCGTACCTGCGCCGCCTTGGTGCAGCTGCCCCCCCATGCACGCCACCTGACTACGGCAGGCAGCTCAATCGAGTGCTCCAACGCGTAAAACCTGACGCCAGGCACCGGGCCTTGTAGAGTCTTAAGAAACAAGTTGTGCTTCAAGTTGTGCTTCAACTTGAAGCACAACCGACGTGTGTGGGGCCGCGCCCGGCAAGGCGCGACCCCACGGTGGCTCATCCGTTAGGACGGGCCGACTGGCCGCCCTAACGGCCAGTTTGGTGTATCCGTGGCTCAGCTACAGGTTGTGCTGGTTGTTCCACCAGGAGCTGATGGCAGCGCCAATGACGCGGCCGAGCAGCCCCAACAGGAACGCCTGTACAGCCTTGGCTGAGCCCTTTTCTCTGCGGCGTTTCCCGACGCTCATGCACATCCCTCCGGAGCATCCGTTCGTGCAGCACATCGCTGCGGACTTTGACGCTGATGCCCTGAGTGGTGCGGCGACCGTTGGTTCACATCGCTACGTCGAAGATACGGCCTGGCAATGATCAACTCGGCGGCGATCAACAAAAGTTCAGCCCGTTAGGGGAAGAAAATCTGACCAGCCAGGCGTGTCCAGCCGCGTCTAGGCGGCCGGCGAGATGGAGTCCTGACGACATTGGCTCCGTGTGTTAGTCACCGAACAGGCTGTCCTGGACGTACCGGACCACACTCGACTTCGGGCGGAACAGGCCCAGCAGCATGAAGGTCTTGGGGTGGGCCGCGATGTTGCCGACGAAGAAGTGGACGGCGCGGTCGAGAGTGAACATCGACTCGTACCAGCGTTCCCGCAGCTTGTCCTGCAGGGCGTGTTCGCCGTACTTGCGCAGGAACTTGCGGTACGACGCGCCGGCCTCCCAGTCCTTCAGCGCCATGTCGTGCGTGGGGCAGTCGTCGTCCGCGCAGCGGAACTTGTAGCGGAATTCTAGAGGTACCCATTCAAGCCGGGCCAGGTCCTGTTCGAAGAGGTCGAGTTGGTCGGCCAGCGCGGCCTTGGACTCAGGCCAGGGCTCTGCCGCTGTCAGCCGGAAGCTGACCTCCGTGGGCCGGAACACGCCGAGTGAGGTCCCGTGCTCCTCCTGGTCCCCCTTGATCGCGCACAGGGACGGCGAGACGAGCGGCTCGACGTACTTGTACCGCTGCTTCCAGTCGCCGTCCGCCGGCACCTCGCCCACGATCTTGAGGGTGTCGAGGTCTGGCCGCAGGCTCTCGGGCCGCGAATCCCGCCTACCGTGCGGCTCGACGTCTACCTCGATGATCGAGTACTTGGAGAACTGGGCCCCCTCCGCGAGGAGCCGAAACGGCACCGGGAAGAGTCGTACGTGCTGTGGTGTGCCTTGGTCCAGCCGTATGCCTGCCACGCAGCTGGTCTCGCGGTACTTGTTGGACAGCTCCGGATACGTCTTGACCGTGATCATGATCGTCGCGCGCTGCCGATTCCCCGATCCCATGGTTGCCCCCTCCACAGATCTCCCCGATCCGATTGGAGGAGAGGCATGCGCCACTGGCAAGGGCGCGTGCAGGGGCGAGGGGTGAAGTCAGGCCAGGGGGATCACGGGCACAGCGGCCCGCTCGCGGACCGTCTCCAGGACGACCTGCCGGTGGCAGCGGGTCTCGTCCTTCTCGAAGCACAGCACCGCGACCCGGGACTGCTGGGCGTGCTCTGCCAGACGGTCGAGATCGGCCTGTGCCTCCTCGGACCGCAGCACATCACGGAAGCGGGCCCGGCCCACGTCCAGGCGGCCGTCCCAGAACGGCGCCCGGTTCTCCTTGGGATTCCCCAGGCCACGCAGGTGGGTGTACTCGATGCCGGCCTCGCCCAGCGCCTCCCCGAGGCGGGTCTTACTGAAGCCCTTCTTGCGGCTGATCGGCGTCAGCCGGACGTCCGCCACCACATCGATACGGCTGTCGAGGAGCGAGGCGACGAACGAGTCGATGTCCCGCCCTTCGTAACCGGCGGACCACAGGCCGGGCGTGACGTGGGTCTCCCGGAACAGATCATCCAGGGAGACCTCAAGAGCCTCTGCGACCGCGCCGACGGTGAAGAAGCCTGGCTGGATCGTTCCCTCGCCCTCCAGGCGGGCCAGCGTCCTGGTGTTGATGCAGGCTTCCTTGGCGAGCCGCTCCCGCGACCACCCACAGGCTTCCCGCAGAGCCCGCACTCGCTGGGCGAGCGCGCGAGCGTGGTCGTGAGGACGCGCTGAGTGATGGCCTGCCATGTGTCGTGATCCTAATGGCGGTTGAGGCGGGCGGGCATGGTGTTCCCGGCCAGTCGCCGGGCCGGATTCGCGAACGCGCAGGTCCGAGTGCCCTCAGCTGCCGCACCCCATGCGGCCTCACCGGGCACCCTCTGGGAGAAGCCGACCAAGATCTTCTCCCAGATTTCTCCCAAACGATCTCCAGAAACCCGTCAGGGGCCCGACCCGCTAAGCGGATCAGGCCCCTGACCTGGTACTACGGCGTCGGGGTGGCGGGATTTGAACCCACGACCTCTTCGTCCCGAATTAGGCCCTGGAAGATCGCCGACCGGGGGGCCATCCCAAAAGTCCAGGTCAGAGTGTCGGGGTGCGTCGGGCTCCGTCGGCACTCCTCGGCTCCGACTTCAAGATCATCTCCAGGATTTCTCCATGGAACCAGTAGACCCCCTGGCGAGTCCGCTCAGTACCTAGGTGATCTGGCCCGCGGCGCGCTAAGGGAAGTCAGTGTCGGACCCATCCGGTAGCGCAAGCGGGGGGTTTCGGGGTGGCGAACCTGGCGAGCAGCTCCCGAACAACTTGGCGTCTGTGCCTGTCCAGTTGGAGGGCCAGAGTCGACTCCAGTGTCAGTGCCGTGATCTACGGTGTCACGCATGGCAGCTTCTGAGATCACTCGTGCAGGCATCTTGCAGGCGATTGCGGAGCACGACCGGATCGGCCCGGAGGTGTTCCGGGACGTCTACGGCTACCGTGCCGCGGTTACCTATCTCCTGGAGCATGAGGGGAACCTGTACGACTCGAAGGCGATAGCCGGCGTTGCTCACCGGTACGACTTCGGGACAGCGCTCAAGCCGTCACAGTTCAGCGGTGGCCTCAAGCACGCGGTGGCATGGCTGAAGCGGGAGGGCTTCACCGTGGTGGAGCCCCCCAAGACCTTTCACCGGCGCGTGGGAGACGTCCGGCCAGCTCGACGTGCGAAGGGGCCAGCCCTGCACCGTCCCGTTCTCCTGCTGTGGGCAATCGGCCAGGCTTTGGCCGGAGCACCCCGCATGCAGACATGGGCGGCCACGCGTGACGCTGTTGCACCTCTGCTGGTGAAATACGGGCAGGTGAAAGACGGTGTGGACGGGGCCCGTTACCCGTTCTGGGTGCTCGTTCACGATGAGCTGTGGACCATCGAGCAGGGGCAGGAACTCACCCCGACCAGTCGGGGGCGGCGACCCACCTTGGAGTCCCTGAACGAGGTCAATCCTCTTGGCGGTCTGCGCGAGGATGACTACAACCTGCTCGGCTCGCACCCGACTGCTGCGGCATCCGCGGCTGCGGGGCTGATCCTGCGCTACTTCCATCCCCTTCCAGCGGGCTTGTTGGAAGACTTCGGCCTTCACGAGTTGCTCGCCGGCCGATGGCCGGATGCTCTGCGCCCTCTGCTTGGGGAAACGTTCAAGGATCGGGACGCCATTTGGCGGGCCTACGGCGGTGAGAAGATGGGAGGGATCGGCTGCCTTGCCGACGGCATCCTGAGTGTCTTCTCTGACGACAAGGGACCTTACGCCGACGGGCGTATCCCGGACACCAACTGGATCGCCTACGTGGGCGATGGTCTATCTGGCGACCAGAAGCTCACTGCCGGCAACGAGCTCATGGCCGAACATCAGGCAGCCGGACGCCCGCTGCGCTACTGGCACAAGCCGTTCCAGGGACAGTTCAGCTTCGAAACGTGGGTCGTGATCGTGCAACGCCGACTGCGGTGGGGTGTGGGAGAGGACAAACTGCCCCGTCGCGAGTTCCTTTGGGTGTTGGCGCCTGTTCCCTCCCCGGAGCGGGAGACCTGGCCCGCCGAAGTACTCGAAGCGCTGGACGTGGATACAGGGGAGCTCCACGACGACACTGGGGACTACCGTCCCAGCGACCTCGACCTGGAAGCCGCCGGGGTCGAGGAGAGCGACGAAGATGCGTATCGGCGTCTGGCGCAGAAGGCCGAGGCGAACGCCGAGCGGCGCGGCGGATTGAAGAAGCCAACACTGGCCGACAAGTACGTCCGCGACCCCAGTGCGCGAGCTGCCGTGATCAGGCGCTGCCGCGGAAGGTGCGAAAACCCTCAATGCGCAGGCCATCCCACCGAGCTGACCACAGCGGGCCTGCCAATCTTGCAGGTCGACCATGTCAAAGACCTCGCCAAGGATGGGCCCGATGTCCCTTGGAACATGATCGCCTTGTGCCCCAACTGCCACGCCCTCAAGACCTACGGCGAAAACAAGGAGAAGCTCCGGCGCCTGCTGATCGCTACAGCACGACGCCTCCATGAGGCGATGCTCGATTGACTCACGCGTGCCGCCCCCTACTCGTGGAGTAGGCGCCGGCACGTCGCAGGAACGGCTTTCAAGACTGGCCCCTAGCTACATCCAACCCCGCTCTGACCAGCGTATTCGCGGCGAAACGTCACCGCATCTGCCCCACTGGCCCACTCAGGGCTTACCCGGCCCCAGAAAACACCGACCTGTGGTCGGCTGCCATGAAGCAGGACTCTCGTCCAAGCCACCACATCTCGCACCCATCTCGGCAGCTCTGGCGTGCTCACACCGTCCGAGAAGCCGGCAGCGTCAACGTGGGACTCATGTCTGACGGCGGCGGCTTACCGACTCCCTGGACCGGCTGCTGGCGCCAAAGGCGGTGCTCATCCCTTGTTGAGCGAAGCGTGCATAGAGACGGGGGCCGTTGCAGTGCAGCAACGGGCCTGACGCGATCTAGGCATCGAGGGCTGTAGATGGGTAATCTCCAGATCACAGCGCAGGGGGAGGGGGCTCTCAACTGCGGTTGAGGGCGGGCAGAGGGGGCGACTGTCGCATGTCGGTGAGGTATGAACTCGTCAGTGAAGTGACCGTCAACGGGCATACGTACGAGTGCTATGACGTACATGCCGACGATGAGCTGGTTGACGAAGTGGCGCGTCTGGTCTGCGAACTGTACGTCGACCCGGAGTCACTTGTGTCCTCGTTGCGTGCGGCCTCTGCGGACCTTGAACTAGTCGCTTCAGAAGGCGAGTTATCCACACTTGTGGAAGAAGTCGCATCCTCGGTTATTCCGCAGATGAATATGCAAGCGAAAACGCTGCACCTGCAGACGCCGCGCAATGAGGTTGCCGAAATCCTCGCCTACGACGCCTTGCGTAGCATCCACAAGGTCATTATCCCGGCCTCTCGGATCAGAGAAAAGGAAGTCTCAGGGCAGCCTACTCGTGGAATCGACATCTTCGCCCTGGTGATGCACCCCGAGGTTCGTGCCGTCATTTCTGAGGTAAAGGCATCTTCTGACGCCGCTAGCCCCCCGGGGGTCGTCGGCGTGGGGGATGATAGCATGCACGCTCAGACCAAGAAGCGCCTTAAAGATCGCAAGACTCTCATTGCGGAGCTTAATTGGGCGCATAAACATACCAGCAGCGAAATGCGCATCGATGTCGCGAAGGCGCTAATCCTATTGTCTAGGGCCAACGCGGAACCGCCAGTCGCTGCACCTGTTCTAGTGAGACCAATGGAGCGCTACAAGGAGACCGACTTCGGGTGTTTTAAGGAAGCGCCCGAGGAATACAGTCCTGCGCAGGTGCGTTTCTTGGTTCTGCGCATTCCCGGAACTCTCGAAGACTTCGCTGACCGTGTCTATGCGCGCGCGAGGGAAGTCGCATGAATCTGTCACAGGTCGCCGAGTTGCTGCAGTCGACAGGGGCTGATGCGGCGTCGCGGGCGTCACAAGTCTCGTACCTGCTGGGCACCCTGGCGCCTTCACACACTCTAGATCTCACCGAGGATATCTCCGACTTCGATCTAGATACTCTGGCTGGCACCCTGGAGACACTTGCCGCCACTGTGGACGATGACGAAGGCAGTTCAATCCTTTTCGAGCATGCCTTCTTGTGCCGGCGACCTTCTACACCGCAAGAGCCCGGAGAGAAGCTGCGCCACCTCGTGTTGCTCTCGGCCGATGGGATTCTTTCCAACAGGCGTCCGGAAGTGATGTTGGCTCTAAGGAAGACAGGTATTCCTGAGCGCGATGAGCTGATCGATGAAGCCACCCCCTTTGATGATTCGGTAGAACTAGACGTATATCGCGCTTTCCTATTGTTGGCGAGGAGGGGCCAGGACTGGGACGACCTGGACGCTTCGAGGACGGCAATCCTTCAGCTGAGAGAGCATCACCAGAGGGAGCAGGAGCGGTATCTCCGAAGCAATCAGGACACTGCCTCTGCAGGTGTCAGATTAATTGCTAGGTTCAATCTTGCCAAGATCGTCGAAATCGCCTCCAGTTACACAGTCGGCGGAAATCCAGTAGACGCCGAAGTGCAGATTGATCGGCATGAGAGAAACCTCGAAGACCTTTTCAAGATTCGCGCCGACTATGCTTTCGAAGAAATTGCTGTCCTTGTGGTTAGGGCTTGCCGTGCGATCGTAGCGTCCAGCATTTGGAAGAACACGCGCTTGCTCGGGCAGGACTTTCGCGACTTTGTCTCTGCACTGGCTTCGCGCGACAAAAGCCCCACACTCGAACTCTGGCCCAGTCAAAGAAGCGCGATCGATCAGCACCTTCTAGATCCTGCGAGGCGCGCAGTAGTTGTTGAGATGCCAACCTCCGCAGGGAAAACTCTTCTTGCTGAGTTCAGCATTGTTCAAGCCCACGCTCTAAACCGTCGGTCGACCGTGGCATACATCGTTCCCACGCGTGCACTTGTCAACCAAATAACGCAACGACTCAGGCGAGACTTTCAACCCCTAGGGTTTGTGGTTGAGGCAGCTGCGCCTGTATTCGAGCTGGATCCCACTGAGGACCAGCTCTTGCAACAGAAGATTGACATTCTTGTTTGCACGCCCGAAAAGCTCGATCTGCTTGTTAAAGCAAGTCATGTAGCCGTTCGCAATCTCTCTCTAGTAGTCGTCGATGAGGCCCACAACCTGGCTGACGGCGATCGAGGTGTGCGCATGGAGTTGCTGCTTGGGACTCTCAAGCGAGAGCGCCCCGAAACACGCTTCCTTATGCTGACACCGTTCGTGCCTAACGCAGCAGAACTTGGACGCTGGTTGGGCGATGGCGCTGACGCCACGATCTCGGTCAACTGGCGCCCGAGCGAGAGAGTTGTGACCTGTGCTCATTGGCGAAAGATTCGTCGGGGACCGCATGTTCTTAGCCTCACGACAATGGAAAGCGCCGACAATGTGGATGTGCCTGCGGGCCATACAGTTGAGCTACTAAGGACCGACGATGCTGTAAGCCATCAATCGAAGTCTGTGACGACTTCCTATGCAACTGTGGAGTTGGCCAGCAGGGGATCTGTCTTGGTTCTCGCTCGTGGCCGTGGCACTGCGGAGACCCGGGCGGCCAATATCGCTGACTTGCGTGAACCAAGAAACCTCACGCCGTTCGCGCAAGCTGTGGTCAACTATATTGATCTGGAGTATGGCCAAGATAATCCACTCTCAAAGCAGGTAGGGAGAGGCGTTGCCTACCACCATGCGGGCATGTCACATGATCTTCGATTCCTGATTGAGTCTTTGATCGAACGTGGGGATGTTGATGTGGTGTGCGGCACTACCACGCTCGCCCAAGGGCTAAATTTCCCGATTAGCAGCGTAGTTCTGGAGACGATTAGTCGATCGCAGGGATACGGTAAGCCAACCAGGCCCCTAAGTTACTCTGAGTTCTGGAACATTGCGGGTCGAGCGGGTCGCGCAATGCAGGATTCGCTCGGCCTCGTAGTGTTTCCGGCTCAATCAGAGGCTGAGAAATCCGAGGTCCGAAACTTTCTCCAAAATCAAGCGGTTGATATTTGCAGTTACCTGATGCAGGCAACCGCTGAGCTGTCAAACGTAGTGGATCGTTTCGACTTGAGCTTTGTCCGACAAAACTCGGCACTGGCCGTCTTCCTGCAGTACCTGGCACACGCTGCGCGAGTGGCTGGAGCTGAAGAGTCGACACGTGATATTGAAGAACTTTTGCGTTCTAGTCTTGTCTACCACCAGACTAGAGAAAATGATCGCCAACTCGCCGATCAGCTAATCTCTATCGCTCGTAATTTTATGGCAGGTCTGGAGGATGTGGACAGAGGGTTCCTCGCCTTGGCTGATGGGACGGGATTCAGTCTGCCGTCAGCAAGGTTTGCATTTGCGCAATCCATTGATCATCCTCAATTCAGGTCGGAAAGCTTCTGGGATGCCGATAACCTATTCGGCTCCAATGCCTCAAATCTCACCGATGTGATTGAGGTAATTTCCGGTATTCCAGAATTGAACCTTGGCTTGTCCGATGAGGCGTCGGCTCCATTCAATGCCAGTACAGTTGCTGGAATCACAATCGACTGGGTGAACGGAAAGTCTCTCTCCGACATTGGAGAGAGATGGTTCCGGTTTGGAGACCATGACACTCCATTGAAGCGCCTGAAAGAAGCAAGCCGCTACGTTCACGGAAAATTGGTCGCACAGGTGCCATGGGGCATGGGCGCCCTGCAGAAGCTCACTTCGACGGGCCGGCAGGACCGCGAATCTGTGACGACGAATGCGGGGGCAATGGTGTTCTACGGAGTGCCGTCCACCGGAGCTGTCGCCATGCGTATGGGGGGCGTACCTCGCGCGGCCGCAACCGCGCTGGGTGCACGATGGAGCGCTGGCAGTGGCGGTCGGGAGAACTTCGCTGAGCTGAGGCAATGGATCGCTGCTCGATCTACAGAGGAGTGGGCCTCGTCCCTCCCCGCAAACACGCGCCTCAGCGGTGAGCAGTGCAAGATGCTCTGGAGTGCCCTTGTGGGCGAGCAAAACCAGACGCAGTGACGGGAAGATCAGGCCGATCCCTCCACGGACGCGAAGCGGGCGGATAGATCACGATGGGTCGTGTGGTGGCCACGGCACCAGCCCTGTTGGTCGGCGGGGAGGTCAGACCGTTGATGGGGCGGCGTGCCCGCCGGGCAGTAGGGCGCGAGCACTGGATCTGTTAGGCCGCGTGCCCCCTTCCGCGGCTGCAGGATTAGCCGCGGAAGGGAGCCGGGCCACTTAGGCGGCAGAGGGGAGCCTGGCCGGTTCCGGCGTCCGGTCTTCGAATCCGTGATCTGCCAGCCGCGCCGGTCGTTGCGCGAGCCACCCGGAAACCCGTGGCCCACCGTTGACCGCCGTACCTTCCCGGACCGTACGAACGTGCGTGAAGCCCTGCCGGAGGTAGTAGCGCTGGAGCGCGTCATTCGTTGTCCACGCGTCCAGCCGCACCCATCGGGCCCCCGCACGCTGTGCTCTGTCACCCGCCCAATCGAGCAGTCGGCCGCCAAGGTTCTGCCCGGCGTACTCGCGAGCGACAGTGAGCTTGTTGACGAACATCGACGGTTCGGCCAGTTCGGCGTCAGTCCAAAGGCCATCCTCGGCGTCCGGGGTGAGCGTGATGGTGCCGGCAGTTGTGTGGCCGTCGCGAAGCATGAAGACGGTGCTGGTTTCGATCGTGGCGAGCAGTTTGTCAGCGGGGTACGGCCGACTCCACTGGTCCGAGCCAAGTTCACGTAGCCAAGCTGCAGCCTCCTCACGGAATTCCAGCAGCTTGGCTACGTCATGGGGCTCAGCAAGACTGATGATCACGTGTTCTCGTTCCGCGCGACAAGATCGCCGATCTCGTAGTTCATCCGGTTCAAGTCGCCCCGGAAAGTAGTGATGGTGCACCGGATCGGACGGTCTACCGAGTAGCCCGTCCGCGTCCAGAGCATCACCGGTACGCCTGCTCCGATCTCCAGCAACCGCGCCTCCTCCGGGGTCGGCATCCGCGCGGCGATTTCGTCGAAGTACCCAATCTGCTCAATGCCTTGAGCTGCTAGGTACCGCGTCGTTCCCTCTTCGATGTCTCCTGGCTCAGCCAGTCGCGGCGACACGTCGACCAGCCACGACGGATAGTAGGTCGCTTGGGTGGACCATGGGACGTCGTCCACATAGCGATGACAAAACCGCAATACGCTCTTCGTACCGGGCTCGACCTTCAGGCGCTCAGCGATCTCCCGCGGCGCCGGCAGCATCTCGACACGGAAGGTCTGATGCGGCCGTCGCCCGGCGTTGGTCACGTCCGTGTTGTAGGCATCACCGTTCTGCGGGAAGGTCAGGTTCTCAAAGCGGGACGCGTTGAGTTCGAACACCTCGTGCGACTTGACCTCGTAGCCGAGTCCCTGACTGGACGAGATGAGACCCTCGCTGACCAGCAGGCTTAGGCCGTTCCGGACGGTGTTCCGCGACGCGTCGAACCGCTGCTGTAGGTCGTTCTCAGAGGGCAGCCGGGCGCCGGGCGCGTAGGTGCCGTTGACGATCTCGCGGCGCAGGACGTCCGCGACTTGTCGGTACTTCGGCTGCTTGCTCATGCCCTCATCATGACGCACTCGCGCAACTTGTTGGTACATGCAGGCCCAATCCTCTTGACGAGTCACTGTCCGTGGGTGCAGCATCACCACATCAGCTTGTACCAACAAGCTGAGCAAGCGGTGCAACACCATTGAGTGTGCCCGCTTGCACTGACAGCGTCCGGAGGAAAGCCCGCAGGGGTGAGTACGAGGGCAGCGCCAGTTGTTTGAGAACTCAACAGCGTGCGGACCCAGCCACCTGCACACGGGTGGTCGATGGGTCTTGAGGAAATCCCGCCTCGCCTCTGCAAGTGGGCGGGCGCGTACGGGTTCTGGCCCGTACGCGGTACGGCGCAACACGACCTTTCCGCAGCTCATCCGCTGCGGCCGGTTGCCTCCGCTGCTCGTCTCGTACGAGCAGCGTTGAGGGGAGCCGGATGTTCCGACTTCAACGGCGCGGGGGGGGGGGGGGGGCGGCCCCGGCCCGCGGCTGCGGGGCGGGGGGCGCCCCCCGGGGGCGTACAACCCCCGCCACCCAGCACAACCGCAGGCTCG
>NZ_JBHYKH010000024.1:31400-39607 GCF_042741275.1 Streptomyces sp. NPDC058964 | reverse complement strand
GGCGTTGACTTTTGGCACGCTGTTGAGTTCTCAAGGAACGGTCGCTTCCTTTGTACTCACCCTCTCGGGCTTTCCTCCGGGCGCTTCCCTTCGGTCTTGCGTTTCCGACTCTATCAGATCTTTTCTCGACCCGATTTCCTCGGTGCTTTCCAGGTTTCCGCTCTCGCGTTTCCCTTTCCGGCGGTTCCGACTCTATCAGATCCTTTCGGGCCTGATTCCCAGTCAGCGGGGTTTGTCTTCACGGCTGTTGGGCCGTTCCGACGAGTGAGACTTTAGCGGATTCCTGGCTCCCGAGCTAATCGGGGCCTGCGCTCTCTCGAACGCGGATTCCTCATTTCGCAAATACGCACGCCGAAGCACACGACGACGGATCGCCGATTGTCGGTTGGTACCTGCGGAATGGCTGTCCGGGGACCGACCGGAGTCGGCGCTCACGTCGGACAACCCGGAGAACAGTACGGATCGGGGTGGGGCGTGTCAACTCACGGCGCGAAGGGCCCCCACAGGCGTACTCTGTGGCACGTGATGACGCGTACGTGCACCCAGCAGTGGTGGGCCGCCTGACGGCGGCCGTACTCACGTATGCACTCAACGGCCGCCGCCTCGGCGGCCGTTCTCGTTTCCCCCTCCAGGGCTCCCGAGAGCCGGCCGGCCGGGACGGCGGTCCCGACCAGGAGATGGAGCAGGGATGACACGGGTCTTCAGCGGTATCAAGCCGACCGGACACCTGACGCTGGGGAACTACCTGGGGGCCATGCGGCAGTGGGCCGCGGTGGACCAGCACCAGGCCGACGCGCTGTTCTGCATCGTCGATCTGCACGGGATGACCGTGGACCACGATCCGGCACGGCTGCGCAGGCTCACCCGGCAGGGCGCGACGCTGCTTCTGGCTGCG
Source organism: Streptomyces sp. NPDC058964 (assembly GCF_042741275.1). Taxonomy (NCBI): domain Bacteria; kingdom Bacillati; phylum Actinomycetota; class Actinomycetes; order Kitasatosporales; family Streptomycetaceae; genus Streptomyces; species Streptomyces sp. NPDC058964. The sequence continues at coordinate 38,712 of NZ_JBHYKH010000024.1, read as the reverse complement.
GGACTCGATCCGGAGCTGTGCACCGTGTTCGTACAGAGCCATGTGGACGAGCACGCGCGGCTGTCCTATGTGCTGGAGTGCGTGGCCACCGACGGTGAGATGCGGCGGATGATCCAGTACAAGGAGAAGTCCGCGCGTGAGCGGGCCCGCGGCGGGAGCGTGCGGCTGTCCCTGCTGACGTATCCGGTGCTGATGGCGGCGGACATCCTGGCCTACGGGGCGGACGAGGTCCCGGTGGGGGACGACCAGGCGCAGCACGTGGAGCTGACGCGGGATCTGGCCGTGCGCTTCAACCAGCGCTACGGGCACACGTTCGTGGTGCCGAGGGCGACCCTTCCGCAGGTGGCCGCGCGGGTGATGAACCTGCAGGACCCGACGTCGAAGATGGGGAAGTCGGAGGACTCCGGGCCGGGCATCGTCTATCTGCTCGACGAGCCGGACGTGGTGCGCAGAAAGGTGCTGCGGGCTGTGACCGACAGCGGCCGGGAGGTCGCGTACGACCGGGAGGCCCGGCCGGGGGTGACGAACCTGCTGGAGATCCTCGCCGCGTGCACGGGTGGGAACCCGGAGGCCCTGGGTGACGCATACGAGTCGTACGGCGCGTTGAAGAAGGACACCGCGGACGCGGTGATCGAGGCTCTCCGGCCCGTACAGGCGAGGCACAAGGAGTTGTGCGCCGACCCGGGATATGTGGAGGAGGTGCTGCAGCGTGGTGCGCAGAAGGCCCGGGCGATGGCGCGGCCGACCGTCGACAGCGCCTATCGGGCGATCGGGCTGCTGCCGCCGGTGGCCGAGCCCGCGCTGAACGCGGCGCGGTAGGCGCGGGGGCTGGTGGCGAGGCGCGATGCGAAGTGCTGGCGCATCGTGACCTCGCTGCCGAAGCCGGCGCGGCGCGCGACCTCGGGCATGGGCAGGTCGGTGCGTTCGAGGAGCTTCTGGGCCGCGGCGATGCGCTGGTCCAGGAGCCAGCGGAGCGGTGTGGTGCCGGTGGCGGCGGTGAAGTGCCGGGCGAAGGAGCGTGGGGACATGCCCGCGTGGGCGGCCAGGTCGGCGACCGTGAGCGGTTCGTGCAGGCGGCGCAGGGCGTGTTCCCGTACGGCGGCGAGGGTGTCGGCGTCCCGGTCCGCCCGTGGGGTGGGGTGCTCAATGAACTGTGCCTGGGTGCCGGTGCGGAAGGGGGCGGTGACCATCGAGCGGGCGATGGTGGCGGCGGCCTCGGCGCCGTGGGCCCGGCGGACGAGGTGGAGGCAGAGGTCGATGCCGGCCGCGGTACCGGCTGCGGTCCAGATGTTGTCGTCCTCGATGAAGAGGGCGTCGGGGACGACGGTGACGTGTGGGTGGTGTGCGCGCAGGAGGCCGACGAGGTTCCAGTGGGTGATGGCCCGGCGGCCGTCGAGGAGGCCCGCCTGGGCGAGGGTGAAGGCGCCGCCGCAGAGGGCGGCGAGGGTGGTGCCGCGGGCGTGGGCGCGGCGGAGGGCCTCGAGGACGGGGGCGGGTGCGGGAGTGAGGTGGTCGTCGAGACCGGGGACGACGATGAGATCGGCTCGGTTCAGCCAGGTCAGGGTGCGGTCGGGGTGGAGGTCGAGGCCGCCGCGCATCGGGATGGGCGTGGTGGTGCCGGTGGCGACCCTGCGCAGGTCGAAGGCGGGGGCGCCGCGGTCGGTGCGGTCGGTGCCCCAGACCTCGGTGATGACGGAGACGTCGAAGGCGCGGATGCCGGGGAAGGCGAGGAGGGCGACGCGGTAGACGTTCTCGTACTCCATGGCTGGCAGTAAACCATCGATCGCAGACTTTTCACCCTCTGGGGGTGGGCGTGCTCCCGGCGGCAGGATCGTGGGCATGGAGATCGCAGAGAACGCGGCACTGGTGGTCGTGGACGTGCAGAAGGGCTTCGACGAGGCCGGCTTCTGGGGGCCCCGGAACAACCTGGAGGCCGATGACAACATCGCGGCGCTCGTCGACGCGTGGCAGGCCACGGGGCGGCCGGTCGTCTTCGTACGGCATGACTCGCTGAACCCCGGGTCGCCGCTGCGGCCGGGGCACGAGGGGAACGACCTCAAGGAGTACGTGCAGGAGAGGAGGGGGAAGGGGAGCGGTCCCGAGCTGTTCCTCACGAAGACCGTGAACTCGGCGTTCCTCGGCACGCCGGACCTGGGGGCCTGGCTGACGGCGAACGGGATCTCGCAGTTCGTGGTGGCCGGGATCCAGACCAACATGTGTGTGGAGACGACGGCCCGGATGGGCGGGAATCTCGGGTACGACGTGCTGGTCGCGTACGACGCGACGTACACGTTCGACCTGGAGGGCCCGTTCGGCTGGCGGCGCGGCGCGGACGAGGTGGCGCAGGCGTCGGCGGTGTCCCTGCACGGGGGCGGCTTCGCTCGCGTGGTGACGACGAAGGAGGTCGTGGACGCGGTGGCGTGACCCGCCGCCCTCGTGGGGCGGGCGGTCAGTCCTTCTTGCCGGAGGCCAGTTCGCGGCTGCGGTCGCGGGCGGCTTCGAGGGCGGCGATGAGAGCGGCCCGTACGCCGTGGTTCTCCAGTTCGCGGATGGCGTTGATGGTCGTGCCCGCGGGGGACGTGACGTTCTCGCGGAGCTTGACCGGGTGTTCGCCGCTGTCGCGGAGCATGGTCGCGGCGCCGATCGCGGACTGGACGATGAGGTCGTGGGCCTTGTCGCGGGGCAGGCCGAGGAGAATGCCGGCGTCGGTCATGGCTTCGACCAGGTAGAAGAAGTAGGCCGGCCCGGAGCCGGAGAGCGCGGTACAGGCGTCCTGCTGGGACTCGGGGACGCGCAGTGTCTTGCCGACGGCGCCGAAGATCTCCTCGGCGAGGGCGACGTGTTCCGTGGTGGCGTGACTGCCCGCGGAGATGACGGACATGGCCTCGTCGACGAGGGCGGGGGTGTTCGTCATGACGCGGACGACCGGGGTCCCGGCGGCCAGGCGTTCCTCGAAGAAGGACGTCGGGATGCCGGCGGCTCCGCTGATCACCAGGCGGTCGGCGGGGATGTGCGGGGCGAGTTCGTCGAGGAGGGCGCCCATGTCCTGCGGCTTGACCGTGAGGATGAGGGTGTCGGCGGTCTTGGCGGCCTCGGGGTTGGTGACCGGGGTGACTCCGTAACGGGTGCGGAGTTCTTCGGCGCGTTCGGGGCGGCGGGCGGTGACCAGGAGGTCGGCGGGGGCCCAGCCTCCTCGGATCATTCCGCTGAGCAGGGCTTCGCCGATCTTGCCGGTGCCGAGGACTGCGACTTTCTGGCTCATGGTGCGGGGCCCTCCGGGGGGTTGCGTCGTCCGGGTTCATCCTCGCACCGGTATGGAGGAGTGGGCGTGGTTGTCCGGTGGGCGGACGTTCGTTGCCGGGGTGCCGCGGGGGGTCTCGCCCCCGCCGCCAAATGCTTGTCCCGTCCCAGGGGCTGCCGCCCCTTCGGCCGCACCCAGGGGCTGCCGCCCCCGGACCCCCGCTTCGGCCTGGACGGCCTCGTCCTCAAGTTCCCGCGAACTCTCGGTCGGCCGGCGCCTGGAGTCACGTCGTGCGGCGTCGCAGGGTGGCCGCTCCCAGTGTCAGCACCAGCAGGGCGCATCCGGCCACGATCAGCACGTCCCTGACGAAGGTCGCCGTCATGTCGGTGTGGTGCAGGACCTCGTTCATGCCGTCGACCGCGTAGGACATGGGAAGGCCGTCGGAGATGCCTTCGAGGACGGGGTGCATGTTGGAGCGGGGCGTGAACAGGCCGCAGAGCAGGAGCTGGGGGAAGATCACCGCGGGCATGAACTGGACCGCCTGGAATTCCGAGGCCGCGAAGGCCGAGACGAAGAGGCCGAGGGCCGTCCCGAGCAGCGCGTCGAGCAGGGCCACCAGGAGCAGCAGCCACGGTGAGCCCGTGACGTCCAGGCCCAGGACCCAGACGGCAAGGCCGGTGGCCAGCGCCGACTGGACGATGGCGAGGGCACCGAAGGCGAGGGCGTAGCCGGCGATGAGGTCTGCCTTGCCGAGCGGCATGGCGAGGAGGCGTTCGAGGGTGCCCGAGGTGCGTTCGCGCAGGGTGGCGATGGACGTGACCAGGAACATCGTGATCAGGGGGAAGATCCCGAGGAGTGACGCGCCGATGTTGTCGAAGGTGCGTGCGCTGCCGTCGAAGACGTAGCGGAGCAGGAACAGCATCACGCAGGGGACGAGGATCATCAGCGCGATCGTGCGCGGGTCGTGGCGGAGCTGGCGCAGGACCCTGGTCGCGGTGGCGGTGGTGCGGGCGAGGTTCAGGGCGCTGCTGGGGGCGGGCGCGGTGGTGCTCATCGGGTCGTCTCCTTGGTGCGGCCTGCCGCGACCGCCTCGTCCACGAGGTGCAGGAATGCCGCCTCGACGGTCTCCGACTCGGTGCGGGTGCGCAGGGCGTCGGGTGTGTCGTCGGCGAGGATCTCGCCCTCGCGCATGAGCAGGAGGCGGTGGCAGCGCTCGGCCTCGTCCATGACGTGGGAGGAGATGAGGAGGGTGGCGCCACGGGTGGCGGCTATGTCGTGGAAGAGGTTCCACAGGTCGCGGCGCAGGACGGGGTCGAGGCCGACGGTGGGTTCGTCGAGGACGAGGAGTTCGGGGGTGCCGAGGAGGGCCACCGCCAGGGAGACCCGGTTGCGCTGGCCGCCGGAGAGGTTGCCGGCGAGGGCGTCGGCGTGGCTGGTGAGGTCGACGTCGGCGATGGCGCGGGTGACGTTCTGGCGGCGGCGTTCGGCGGCGGCGCGGCCCGGGTCGAGGATCGCGGCGAAGTAGTCGAGGTTCTGGCGGATCGTCAGGTCGTCGTAGACGGAGGGGGCCTGGGTGACGTAGCCGATGCGGGTGCGCAGGGAGGGGTCGCCGGCGGGGCGGCCGAGGACCTGCAGCGTGCCGGAGACCTTGGCCTGGGTGCCGACGATCGAGCGCATGAGGGTCGATTTTCCGCAGCCCGACGGGCCGAGCAGGCCGGTGATCTGGCCCCGCGGGACGGTGAAGCCGAGGCCGCGCAGGACGGTGCGGGGGCCGCGGACGACGGTGAGGGCGTCGGCCTCGACGGCCGGGGTCTCCGGTGGGCCGGACGAGTAATTCATCATGCGGTGAATAATGCGTCGGGGCCGAGCCCCCGTCAAGTGGGTTGCGCGCGGTGGTGCGAGGGCGCTGCGGCGCGATCGGAGGAGCGCGGTCCGTTCGCGCGCTTCCGCCTTCACCGGGTGACCACACGAACCCGGCGCTGATCCAACGCCCTTTTCCGACAATGGATTTCAGTGCCATTCACGCACTCGCGAGCCCCGCTCCCTCGTCCTCGGAGGTGCTGTCGTCATGCGCCGTGTCGCAGGCAAGGCCGATCTGTTCGCTTCCCTCGTCGTGTTCCTCGTCGCCCTGCCGCTGTGTGTGGGCGTCGCCATGGCCTCCGGCGTCCCGGCCGAACTCGGGCTGGTCACCGGGATAGTGGGCGGTCTGGTGGCCGGCGCGCTGCCGGGCAGCAGCCTGCAGGTGAGCGGGCCCGCGGCGGGGCTGACGGTGCTGGTGTACGAGGCCGTGCGGGAGTACGGGGTCGAGACGCTCGGAGTGCTGGTGCTGCTGGCCGGGCTCGCGCAGATCGGTCTCGGGCTGCTGCGGCTGGGCCGGTGGTTCCGGGCGGTGTCGGTGGCGGTGGTGCACGGGATGCTCGCCGGGATCGGGCTCGTGCTGGTGGCCGGGCAGGTGTACGCGCTCGGTGACGCGGCCGCTCCGGCGGGCGGGCTCGGGAAGATCGCCGGTCTGGTGTCACTGCCGGGGCGGATGGGACCGGTGGCGTTGTCGGTGGGCGCCGGCACCATCGCCGTACTGCTGCTGTGGCCGCGCTGGCGCCGGGGAGCCCGGCTGGTGCCTGCGCCGCTGGTGGCGGTGGCGGGCGCGACGGCGGTGACCTGGCTGTTCGACCTGGACGTGCGGCGGGTCGAGGTGCACGGCGTGCTCGATGCCGTACGTCTCCCGGAGGCGGCGGACTTCGGGCGGCTGACGGAAGTGGGCATGCTCGGGACCATCGCCGCCTTCGCGCTGATCGCGTCCGCGGAGTCCCTGTTCAGCGCGACGGCGGTGGACCGGCTGCACCAGGGGTCGCGGACGGACTACGACCGGGAGCTGATCGCGCAGGGAGCGGGCAACGCGGTGTGCGGGGTGCTCGGCGCCCTGCCCATGACCGCGGTGATCGTGCGCAGCGCGGCGAACGTGCAGGCGGGTGCCCGCACGAAGGCGTCACGGGTGCTGCACGGGGTGTGGCTGCTGGTGTTCACGGCGCTGCTGCCCGGGTTGCTCGGGGTGGTTCCGGTGGCGGCGCTGGCCGGACTGCTGGTGCACGCGGGGTGCCGGCTGGTGCCGGTGCGGGAGCTGCGCGGGCTGTGGCACGGGCATCGCGGGGAGGTGGTGGTGCTGGGGGTGACAGCGGTGGTGATCGTCCTGGGCAACCTGTTCGAGGGCGTGCTGGTGGGACTGACGCTGGCGGTGGCGAAGACCGCCTGGGAGGTCGGCCATGTGCACGTGGAGAGCGAGGACCGCGGGGAGGCGGGGCTCGTCGTGCGGGTGCTGGGACATGCGACGTTCCTGCGGCTGCCGAAGCTGCTGGACGCGCTGGAGGCGGTGCCGCGCGACAGGAAGGTGCGGCTGGAACTGGGCGGGCTGCGGTACGTGGACCGGGCGTGCGCGGCGGCCCTGGAGGGGTGGGCCGCCGACCGGGCCTGTCGCTGAGTTCCCCTCCGCCCGGGGGGCGGGCCGCGCGGCGTCGTGGGGGTCCCCCCTGCTCAAGCGCAGCCCAGAGCTTGGGGAGCGTGCGACCGCAAGGCGCCGGAGCGCCCTCGTGGCGGAGCCTCGCGGGCGGTTCGGCCCCGTGGCGGGCGTGCGTGGCGAGCGTGCGTGGCAGGCGTCGCACGGCAGGCGTCGCACGGCAGGCGGGACTCGGCGGCAGACCCTGTGGGTCAGGTGTGGGTGGCCACCAGCAGCAGGACGTCGTACGTCTCCTCGACGACTCCGTCCGGGAAGACCTTCAGCAGGTGGGCGCGCTCCTCGTCGAGGAAGGCGGTCCTGCGCTCCTCGGTGGTGACGAGGAAGGCCGAGTGACTGCTGATGTTGGCGAGATGGGTGGCGAGGGGGACGCGGCGGCTCCAGCGGACCTCACGGCGGGTGAAGCGGAGGCGGCCGCTGGGGTCGGCGAGGTCGGGCCGGGCGGCCCGCTGCTTCTCGGCGCCGATGTCGCCGCCGAAGAACCGGTCGGCGCGATCGGCTGCCTCGCCGATCCACTCGACGTCGAGGGCGGGCGTGGGAGAGCCCACGGCCCCGCCCCCCCC
>NZ_JBHYKH010000024.1:5802-31390 GCF_042741275.1 Streptomyces sp. NPDC058964 | reverse complement strand
TGTGGCCCCCGCCGACCACGCGGTGGGGGCTCCCGGCGGCCCCGCCTCTCCACTCGCCGTGGCGGGCGCCCGTGTACCACCACCGGGCCAGCGCGCCGCCCGGACGCAGCACCCGCAGCGCCTCCGGTACCGACCGGGCCGGGTCCGTCCAGTGCCAGGCCTGGGCGTAGGTGAGGAAGTCGGCGCTCGCGTCCGTCAGGGGAAGGGCGTCGCCGCTGCCCCGGACGATCGGGACGTCGGGCAGGGCGTGGCGGAACTGGGCGGCCATGCCGCCTCCCGGCTCCACCGCGACCACGTCGGCACCGCGCGCATGCAGCAGCGCCGTCGCGATACCCGTTCCGGCGCCGACGTCCACCACCCGGGAGCCGGCGAGGGGGCGGCCGGCGAGTTCCTCGACGGTGTCGAGGAGGGCGGGCGGGTAGGAGGGCCGGTTCGCGGCGTACTGGGCCGCCGCGGCGTTGAAGGAGTGAGCTCGGTCGGTGTGGCAGGGCTGGGGCGTCGGGGTCATACGGACATGGTGGTGAAGGAGGACCGGACGGCGACAGTGAGTACGGGGTGTACGGGGGTGGAAGACGGCCGAACATGGTCACGGTGGAGCGGAGTTGCCCGGTCCACGGGCCCGGTGAACCAGGACGGAAGGCACGCGGACATGACGGAGCGGGACGGGGACGCGGTGGTCGTGCACCCGGTGGGCCGGGTGGTAGGCGGACGGGCGGAGGTCCGCGACGACGAGTGGGGCGAGGTCCGCGCGGTCATACGCGTCGACGGCGAACGCTTCACGCCCGAGTCGCTGGCCGGTCTTGACGCCTTCTCCCACCTGGAGGTCGTCTACCACTTCGACCGGGTGCCGGAGGAGAGGATCGAGACCGGGGCCCGGCATCCGCGCGGCAACACCGACTGGCCCGAGGTCGGCATCTTCGCCCAGCGCGGCAAGAACCGGCCCAACCGCATCGGCGTCTCGCGCTGCCGGTTGCTGCGGGTGGAGGGCCTCGATGTGCACGTGGGGGGACTGGACGCGGTCGACGGCACACCGGTGCTGGACATCAAGCCGTACATGGCGGAGTTCGGACCGCGGGGGGCCACTGTTCAGCCCGAGTGGGCGACGGCGATCATGCGCGAGTACTACTGACGCCGCCCGGTGATCCCGTACGGTTCGCACGGCTGACGGCGACCGGAGTTCCTTCCGGGTGTACGACCGCCGGCGGCTTCCCCCGGGTGGCGCCGACCGGCGTATGGGCCGTCGAGGCGAACCGGCTTCTTCATCCCGCGGCCGACGCGGACCGGCGGCTTCCTTCGGGTCGGCGCCGCCGGGCGGCTTTCCACGGCCGGCCCCGCAAGGCCCGCCCGACGTCGGCCGACTGCTGTCTCCCCCGGCGGGCTACTTCCTGCGGCGCTTCTTCGAGGGGTTCCCGGTGCGTCGGACGGAACGGCGGTCGTGCTCCTCGCGCGCCTTCTCGTACTCCTCGCGGTGGAGTTTCTCGCCCGGGGCCTCGATGAGGGAGCGGAAGAAGTACGCGAGGAGCGAGCCGACGAAACCGATGGCCAGGAGTCCGCGCAGGGAGGCCTGGCGGTCGGGGTCTGGGCGCGCGCCGAAGCTGTCCCAGGTGTTCCGGAAGGCCAGCGCGCTGCAGATCGCGAACATCGCCACGACCAGTACGGTCACGAAGGAACCGGTGTCGGCGATCTGCAGGCCCTGGTAGGCGAAGCGCAGGACCAGGGCGGAGGCGACCGCCGCCGCGAGCGAGCCGACGGCCACTCCGGCGCGGCGGGCCGCGTAGCCGTTGCCATGGTTCACCCAGGACGTGCCGAAGAAGCGGAGGGGCTCGGGGCGGGGACCGCTCGGGGTTCCGCCGGTGGAGCCCGCGGGAGTGTCCGTGGTGCCGGGTTCGTCGCTCACGGGACGATTATGGCTCCGGGGCCGCCGCGGGCTCCGTACGGGGTCAGCCGCAGCGCGGGGCGACGTAGCCGTCGCTGCCCGTGTTCACGTAGGCGTCCGAGACGTACTCGCCGCTGTCGATGTTGTCCCAGATGTTCGTGGTGCCGTAGTAGCCCGACACCGTCGTGCCCGGGGACTGGCAGTAGATCAGGACCTTTGCGCCCTCGGGCAGGACGCGGACGATGTTGTAGCTGGTGCCCGGGCCACTGCGGACGTTGAGCCGGAGGCCCGGGGCGACCGAGTAGTAGTGCAGGGACGCCGTCGCGGCCGCCGTCGCCACGGCCTCTCCCTCGTCGGCGCCCTCGGCCTCTTCGACACGGTCAACAGACATGCGATTCCTCCCCCGTTGGCCCCATGACTGTCATGGGGTCCCGTTCATTCCCCTTTTGCGTGTCACGAAACACCCTTGTGCAACACGCACGCGGAGGCTAGCAAGCCGCCTCTGACTCGTACGAATCATCGACTAGGCTCCCTGCGTCGCGCGCGCGGACGAACAGCACGGGGGTGGTCCCATGGCGCCACAGCGCAACACCGGAGCGGGCGCGGAAGCGGAACTTCCCGAGTACGCCGGTCACTACCGTCTGGACTCATGCCTGGGCTCGGGCGGCATGGGTGTGGTGCACCTGGCCCGGAGCACCTCCGGGCTGAAGCTCGCGGTGAAGGTCGTACACGCCGAGTTCGCCAGGGATCGCGAGTTCAGGGGCCGTTTCCGGCAGGAGGTGGCCGCGGCCCGCAAGGTCAGCGGTGCCTTCACAGCGCCCGTGGTCGACGCCGACCCGGAGGCCGAACGGCCCTGGATGGCCACGCTGTTCATCCCCGGCCCCACGCTCTCCGATCACGTCAAGCGGAACGGCCCGATGCCCGCCGCGCAACTGCGCCGGCTGATGGCCGGGCTCGCGGAGGCGCTGCGCGACATCCACCGGGTCGGGGTCGTGCACCGGGACCTGAAGCCGAGCAACGTGCTGCTCGCCGAGGACGGTCCGAAGGTCATCGACTTCGGCATCTCCCGGCCGAAGGACAGTGAACTGCGCACCGAGACCGGCAAGTTGATCGGTACCCCGCCCTTCATGGCGCCGGAGCAGTTCCGGCGGCCGCGCGAGGTCGGGCCCGCCGCCGACATCTTCGCGCTCGGTTCGGTGCTGGTGCACGCGGCGACCGGGCGCGGGCCGTTCGACTCCGACAGCCCGTATGTCGTCGCCTACCAGGTCGTGCACGACGAGCCCGACCTGACCGGGGTGCCGGAGAGTCTCGCGCCGCTGGTTGTGCGCTGTCTCGCCAAGGAGCCCGAGGACCGGCCGACTCCGGACGAGCTCATGCGCGAGCTGCGGTCGGTGGCCGCGTCGTACGACACCCAGGCGTTCATACCCGCTCAGCGCACGACCGACGGAACGGCTCCGGAGCCCGCTGCCGGGCCTGCCGACCAGGCCGGGCACGCCGAGGAGAGCAAGGAAGCCGGGGAAGCCGGACGGCCGCCCAGGCTTCGCGCGGGCCGGAAGGCAGCGTTGGGCATCGGCGCGCTCGGACTCGCCGTGGCCGCCGTGCTGGCCTCGGTCCAGATGTTCGGCGGCAGCGATCCCGCACCGGCGAGCACTCCCCGTACCGGGGCGGCCGCCTTCAGCGCCTGGCACACCAAGCCCGCGCCCGAGGCGGCGGGGATGCCGCAGTGTGCCTACGGCGCGAAGGAGTTGCTCTGTGCGCAGCCCGGCGTGATCTTCGCGCTCTCCCCCGCCGACGGGAAGCCGCTGTGGCGGCACTCGGTGGCCACGAGGACCACGAGCGGCCCGCCGGTCCTCGCGGCCGGTCTGGTCCAGCCCTACACCGCCGGCGGCTCACGTCTGGCGGCGCTTGACCCCGCCACGGGCAAGGAGGTCTGGAAGCGGCGTCTGCCGGCGGACACGACGGTGCGCTACGTCGCCGGCACGGCCCTGCTCACGGCCGCCGACGGAACGGTCACGGGCCTGGACGCCGCGTCGGGCGGCACCCGGTGGAGCGGCCGGATCGCGGGCCAGAGCCGCCCGGTGTTCGTCACGTTCCCGGGCGACCCGCTGGCGTACGCGACGAGCACGTCCGCCGACGGGTCGGGCACGCGGGTGACGGCCGTGGATCCGCTGACGGGTGACGTGCGGTGGGATGCCCGGCTGAAGGGGACGCTGAAGCCCTTCGGTGCCGAGGACGGCTCGCTCTTCTTCCTCGCCGTCGACCGTGTCTACGGCGAGACGACGGCGGTCGTCCGCTACTCACCCGGCTCCGGGGCGGCCCGTCGTGTGGCGCTTCACGTGGCGCTGGCGGGCGCCCACGCCACCGTGCGGGGAAGCGTGGTCTATCTGCTGGCCACCGGCGGCTCCCTGGAGGCCGTGGACATGGCGGCGGGCAGGTCGCTGTGGCATCTGGAGACCTCGGTGAGCCGCGGTTCGGCGCCGGTCACGGACGGCGAGCACGTCTTCTTCACGGCGGGCGACGGACGGCTGCTCGCCGTCGACGCCCACAGGGGCAAGCTCGTCGGGCAGACCCCGGCGCGGCTGGGCGCGAACTCGGCGCAGGTCGTGGGGGCGCCGGCCACCCCCGTGATCAAGAACGGGCGCGTCTGCGCGACCGCCCCCGACGGCACCGTCTTCGCCGTGGATGCGCGGGACCCGTCGGCCTGGTGACATGCGAAGGGGCCGCCCCCACCAGAGGGAGGCGGCCCCTTGCGAAGGCCGGAGCGTCAGCCCAGCTTGGTCACGTCCCGCACGGCGCCCTTGTCGGCGCTGGTCGCCATCGCCGCGTACGCCCGCAGCGCGGCCGAGACCTTGCGCTCGCGGTTCTTCGGCGCGAACACCCCGCCGAGCGCCTGCTCGCGGCGGGCCAGCTCGGCCTCGTCGACCAGGAGCTCGATCGTGCGGCCGGGGATGTCGATGCGGATGCGGTCGCCGTCCTCGACGAGGGCGATGGTGCCGCCGGAGGCCGCCTCGGGGGAGGCGTGGCCGATGGACAGGCCCGAGGTGCCGCCGGAGAAACGGCCGTCGGTGATCAGGGCGCAGGTCTTGCCCAGGCCGCGGCCCTTGAGGAAGGACGTCGGGTAGAGCATCTCCTGCATGCCGGGGCCGCCCTTGGGGCCCTCGTAGCGGATGACGACCACGTCACCGTCCGTGACCTGCTTGTTGAGGATCTTCTCGACGGCCTCCTCCTGCGACTCGCAGACCACCGCCGGACCCTCGAAGGTCCAGATGGACTCGTCGACGCCGGCCGTCTTCACCACACAGCCGTCGACCGCCAGGTTGCCCTTGAGGACTGCCAGGCCGCCGTCCTTGGAGTACGCGTGCTCGGCCGAGCGGATGCAGCCGCCCTCGGCGTCGTCGTCCAGCGCCTCCCAGCGCTCGGACTGGGAGAAGGCCTCTGCGGAGCGGACGCAGCCGGGAGCCGCGTGCCACAGTTCCACGGCCTCGGGCGACGGGGAGCCGCCGCGCACGTCCCAGGTCTTGAGCCAGTCCGCCAGGGACGGGCTGTGGACCGCGTGCACGTCCTCGTTGAGCAGGCCCGCGCGGTGCAGTTCGCCGAGCAGGGCGGGGATGCCGCCGGCCCGGTGCACGTCCTCCATGTAGTACGTGCGGTTCTTGGCGACGTTCGGGGCGACCTTCGCCAGGCAGGGGACCCGGCGCGAGACCGCGTCGATCTGCTCCAGGCCGAAGGGGACGCCCGCCTCCTGGGCCGCCGCCAGCAGGTGCAGGATCGTGTTCGTCGAGCCGCCCATCGCGATGTCGAGGGCCATCGCGTTCTCGAAGGCCGCGAAGGTGGCGACGTTGAGCGGGAGGACCGTCTCGTCGTCCTGCTCGTAGTAACGGCGGGTGATGTCCATGACCGTGCGGGCCGCGTCGACGTACAGCTGCTTGCGGGCCGTGTGGGTGGCGAGGACCGAGCCGTTGCCGGGGAGGGAGAGGCCGATCGCCTCGGTCAGGCAGTTCATCGAGTTCGCGGTGAACATGCCGGAACAGCTGCCGCAGGTCGGGCAGGCGTTCTCCTCGATACGGAGGATGTCCTCGTCCGAGATCTTGTCGTTGACGGCGTCGGAGATCGCGTCGACCAGGTCGAGGGTGCGGACCGTGCCGTCGACGAGCGTGGCACGGCCGGCCTCCATGGGCCCCCCGGAGACGAACACCGTCGGGATGTTCAGGCGCAGGGCCGCCAGCAGCATGCCGGGGGTGATCTTGTCGCAGTTGGAGATGCAGACCAGGGCGTCGGCGCAGTGCGCCTCGACCATGTACTCGACCGAGTCGGCGATCAGGTCGCGGGAGGGCAGGGAGTACAGCATGCCGCCGTGGCCCATCGCGATGCCGTCGTCGACGGCGATGGTGTTGAACTCGCGCGGGATGCCGCCCGCCTCCTTGATCGCCTCGCTGACGATCCGGCCGACCGGCTGGAGGTGGGTGTGGCCCGGCACGAACTCCGTGAAGCTGTTGGCGACCGCGATGATCGGCTTCCGGCCGATGTCCGCACCGGGTACACCGGAGGCGCGCATAAGGGCGCGGGCGCCCGCCATGTTGCGGCCGTGGGTGACTGTGCGGGACCTCAGCTCGGGCATCTCGCTCGCTCCTTCAGAGACTGCGATCAGAGAGACTTCTGATAGCTAACGAGCGTACGCCGGTCATCCAGGGGTCGGGACGTGGTGTCCGGAATGCGGGATGCGTGTCTCGGGAAGCCGGTGCTCAGGGGGCCGTGAGATGCCCCTGGACCACGGGAGCCACGCGAGCCACGATCTGCTCCAGGTCCGCCGAGGCCAGCGGCTCCACCTTGATCACGTACCGCAGCATCGCGCACCCGACCAGCTGCGCCGCCGCCAGCTCGGCCCGCAGCTCCGCGTCCGGCAGCTCCACCTGGACGGCGATACGGCGCAGCAGCTGGGAGGCGACCAGGCGGCGGAAGACGGCGGCCGCGGTCTCGTTGTTGACGGCGGAGCGGACGATCGCCAGCAGCGGCGTCCGGGTGGTGGGGTTCTCCCAGACGCCGAAGATGAAGCGGGTGAGCCGCTCGCCGACGCCGTCGAGGGGGCCGTCGGCGACGGCGGTCGGCGCGTTGAGGGCGGGCGCGAAGGCGACTTCGATGGCCGCCTCGAAGACCTGCTCCTTGGTGCCGAAGTAGTGGTGGACCAGTGCGGAGTCGACCCCCGCGGCCTTGGCGATGCCGCGTACCGAGGTCTTCTCGTAGCCGCGCTCGGAGAACTCCTCGCGGGCGGCGGTCAGGATGCGGTCGCGGGTGCCGGCGGACTCCGTGCGCGGGGGGCGGCCGCGGCGCCGCGAGGTCGCCCCGGTACGGCCCGGAGTGGTGCCGGTCACGGCCGGGGCACCTTCACCGCGGAGGCCAGGTGCAGGCGGGTGAAGGCCAGCGCCTCGGCCAGGTCGGCCTCGCGTTCGGCGCTGGACATGGCCCGCCGGGTGTTGACCTCGATGACGACGTGACCGTCGAAGCCGGTGAGCGCGAGCCGCTCCAGCAGCTCGGCACAGGGCTGGCTGCCGCGGCCGGGGACCAGGTGTTCGTCCTTCGCCGATCCGTTGCCGTCGGCGAGGTGCACATGGCCCAGGCGGTCGCCCATCCGGTCGATCATCCCGAGGGCATCCGTGCGGGCCGTCGCCGTGTGGCTCAGGTCGATCGTGAAGTGACGGTAGTCGTCCTTGGTCACGTCCCAGTCGGGGGCGTACGCGAGCATCTCGCGGTCGCGGTAGCGCCACGGGTACATGTTCTCGACGGCGAACCGTACGTCGGTCTCGTTGGCCATCCGCCACACCCCTGCGACGAAGTCGCGGGCGTACTGGCGCTGCCAGCGGAACGGCGGGTGCACGACGACCGTGCCCGCCCCGAGCTTCTCGGCGGCCGCGCGGGCGCGCTGGAGCTTGACCCAGGGGTCCGTGGACCACACGCGCTGGGTGATCAGGAGACAGGGGGCGTGAACGGCCAGGATCGGGATCCGGTGATAGTCACTGAGCCGGCGCAGCGCCTCGATGTCCTGGCTGACGGGGTCCGTCCAGACCATGACCTCGACCCCGTCGTAGCCGAGGCGCGCGGCGATCTCGAAGGCCGTCGCCGTCGACTCCGGGTAGACGGAGGCCGTCGACAGGGCGACCTTCGCATCCGGAATGCGGACAACGTCCCTAGGTTCTGCCACGGGGACAGATTACGGGGTGGGGTCGGCGGTATGCGGGGTGCCTGTTCGCCGTTGTGAGTTTCCCCATGGGCGGCGACGGGTCGCCTGCGGCGGTCGGCGCGAGGCCGCCCGACCGCGGCCCCGGCGTCCCACGGGCGGGTGCCGCTCATCCACGGCCCCGGCGCCCCACGGGCGGGTGCCGCTCATCCACGGCCTGTCACGCCTCACGCCTCCCGGAGACGCGGTACCAACCCTTCACCACGGCCGGGCACGTCCTCGCGGCGGCGCCGCCACGCCTCACCGTCCCAGGCCCCCGGAGCACCTTCCCCACCGCGGCGACGCGCCGATCCGCCACGCGCGCGTGCCGCACGGCCACGGCCTGCCGCCCCTCGCGGCGGGGCCGCACGCCTCCCCGCCCCAGGCCTGGCGCGGGGACCGGGCCTGGGTTCAGGCCGACCCCATGTGGTCCAGCCGCCGCAGGATCACGCCCTCACGCAAAGCCCAGGGGCAGATCTCCAGGTTCTCCACGCCGAACAGGTCCATGGCTCCCTCGGCCACCAGTGCGCCCGCCAGCAGCTGGCCCGAGCGGCCCTCGGAGACGCCGGGAAGTTCCGCGCACTGGGCGGCGGACATTCCGGCCAGGCGGGGCACCCAGGCCTCCAGGGACTCCCGCTTGAGCTCTCGCTGGACGTAGAGGCCGTCGCCGGTGCGGGCGGCCCCGGCGATGCGGGCCAGCTGCTTGAAGGTCTTGGAGGTGGCGACCACGTGGTCGGGGGCGCCGAACCGGCTGAACTCCCCCACCGTGCGCGCGATCTCGGCACGCACATGGCGGCGCAGGGCCCTTATCGCCTCCGTGCCCGGCGGGTCCCCGGGCAGCCAGCCCGCGGTCAGCCGGCCCGCGCCCAGCGGCAGCGAGACGGCGGCGTCCGGCTCCTCGTCGATGCCGTACGCGATCTCCAGGGACCCGCCGCCGATGTCGAGGACCAGCAGCTTGCCGGCCGACCAGCCGAACCAGCGGCGGGCGGCGAGGAAGGTGAGGCGGGCCTCCTCGGCGCCGGCGAGGACCTGGAGCTCGACACCGGTCTCGGCCTTCACGCGGGCGAGTACGTCGTCGGCGTTGGTGGCCTCGCGCACCGCGGAGGTGGCGAACGGCAGCAGGTCCTCGACTCCCTTGTCCTCGGCGGCCTGGAGCGCGTCGTGGATGACACCGATCAGCTTGTCGATCCCGTCGGGGCCGATGGCCCCGTCCCCGTCGAGGAGTTGCGCGAGCCGCAGCTCCGCCTTGTGCGAGTGCGCGGGCAGCGGGCGCGCGCCCGGGTGCGCATCCACCACCAGCAGATGCACCGTGTTAGATCCCACGTCGAGGACACCGAGTCTCATGTACGAAACGCTACTGCCAGCCAGGCGCCGGACCGTCCCCGGAGCCGTGTTGCGCGTCTTACTCTGGACGGGTGCCAAAGACGAAAAAGGCGAAGGACCACAAGGCCGCCAAATCCTCCACCGGTTCTTCGCAGGTGAGGCCGCCGAAGAAGCCGAAGCGGGACCCGGCGTCCGACGAGAAGGGACTCGACTTCGCGCGAGCGTGGGTGGAGTTCCCCGATCCGGCGGACGACGAGCAGGTCTTCCGGTGCGATCTGACATGGCTGACCTCTCGCTGGAACTGCATCTTCGGCAGCGGCTGCCAGGGCATCCAGGCGGGCCGCGCGGAGGACGGATGCTGCACGCTGGGCGCGCACTTCTCGGAGGAGGACGACGAGAAGCGGGTCGCCGAGCACGTGGCCAGGCTCACCCCGGACATCTGGCAGAACCATGACGAGGGCAGGGAGCACGGCTGGGTCTCGGAGGACGACGAGGGCTCCCGCCAGACGCGCCCCTACAAGGGCTCGTGCATCTTCCAGAACCGTCCCGGTTTCGCCGGCGGCGCGGGCTGCTCGCTGCACATCCTCGCCCTGAAGGAGGGCCGCGAGCCGCTGGAGACCAAGCCGGACGTCTGCTGGCAGCTGCCGATCCGGCGGACCTTCGACTGGATCGACCGACCCGACGACACGCGTGTCCTGCAGGTCTCCATCGGCGAGTACGACCGCCGGGGCTGGGGTCCGGGCGGCCACGACCTGCACTGGTGGTGCACCTCGGCGACGTCGGCACACGGCGCGGGCGACCCGGTGTACGTCTCCTACCGGGCCGAGCTGACCGAGCTGATGGGCAAGGCCGGCTACGACCGTCTGGTCGAGCTGTGCGAGGAGCGACTGGCGTCGCAGCTGCCGCTGCTGGCGCCGCATCCGGCGGATCCGGTGGACTGACCGGCTGCCGGTCATCGCGCTAGCCGCCCGAAGGGGTGGAGTCACCGCCCGCGGTCGGCGGCGGGGTCGAGGCCCCGGAGTCGGTCGGGGTCGGCGCGGTGGGGGTCGGGGTCGGGTCGGAGGACGGCGGATCGCTGGGCGTGGGTTCGGTGGGCGCCGACGTCGTGGGCGTGGGGTCCGGGGCGGAGGTCGGTGGCGAGCTGCCCGGGGCCGTGGGGCCGCTGGGTGCGGTGCCGTAGCCCTCGATCGAGACCACGGCGCCCGCCGGTGCCACCGCCACCCGGGCGCTCCAGTGGCCGGCCGGCTCGCGCAGATGGTCGACGTACACCTTGATCGTCAGTGACTCGCCGGGCCGGAGGATCCCCGACGTCTGGCTGAGGTAGAGCCAGGCGGCCGAGGTGGTGGCGGACCAGCGCACCGGCGAGGGGCCGGAGGCGGTCAGCGTGACGAGGGTGGTGTCGCCGCTGTTGTCGGCCGACACCGCGAGTCGGCCCGCGGCCTTCGTCCCGGCCCCGGAGATGCTGATGACCTCCACGGACACGTCGGACTTCCCGTCCTTGCCGTGCCGGGCGACGGGTCCGACACCGGCGTTCCCGGCGTTCTCGTAGTCACCGGCCGGGTCGCCGCCGATGCTGTCGGGACCGTGCGCCTCGCTGGCGGTGGCGGCCCGGCCTTCCGGGTCCGCCTCGGCGGGCGAGCCCCGGTAGGCGGCCCACAGGGCGAGGACGGGGGCGGCGACGACGGTGGCGACGACGGTCGTCGTCACCGCCCGCGCGCGCAGCCGGTCCCGGCGGGCGGCACGGTCCTTGGGGTCCATGGGGAAGCCGCGCCGGTCGAAACGCGGCACCGCCGTGCCCCGCGCGCGCGGGTGGCGGGCCAGGGCCGCGTGCACAGCCGCGCGGGGCGCCTCCAGGACGGGCAGCTCGGCGGGCGTGACGCTGGCGCCGGGCCAGCGGCCCGGGACCGCGCGGTCGGCGGTGCGGCGGCACCGCGGGCAGTCGTCGACGTGCCGTACCAGCTCACGCCGTACGGCGGTGCTGAGGACGAGCTGATTGTCCCCGGTCAGGAGGGCCACACCGGGACAGCCGCCGGTCTCGACGACGGCGAGGGCCGCGCGTGTGCGCTCCACCTCACAGGCGGCGGAGGCCAGCAGTTCGCGGGCGACAGCCTGGTCCATGCCGAGGACGGCGGCGACCTCGTGGGCGGCGAGGTGGTGGCGCACGGCGAGTTCGAGGGCCTCGCGCTGCTCCGGGGTGGTCCCGGCGGCCTCCGGCCAGGCGAGCAGGGCGAGTTCGCGCCGCCGCTGCTCCCGCACCTCCTCGGAGGCGGCCGGATCGGCGGCCTGCGGGCCCCGTCCCGGGGCTCCCGGACGGCCCGCCGCATGGGTGGCCTGACGTTTCTGCTTGGCCTCGGCCAGCTTCCGCAGGCACGCCCAGCGGGCGAGCGCGTACAGCCAGGCCCGGCGGTCCCCCGCCGCGTCCGGCAGACGCGGCCCGCGCCGCTCGGCCAGTGCGAGGACGTCGCCGAGCGCGGCGGTCGCCGCGTCGTGGTCGCACAGCACCGACAGACAGTAGGTGAACAGACCGTCCAGGTACGGCTCGTAGCGCGCCGACGGCCGCTGCGCCGGCGTGCGCGCCGCGGCACGATCACGCGCCTCCCGGTGCGCCCGGTGTGCGCCGGTGGTGCGGGGCGAAGTTTCCGGACTGCTGCTCATCACCCGTGCGACCGTAGGCGGCGGTGGATGGCCCCTTCTTCCCCCTTGAGCACTTTTAATCCGTACGGGTGAAACGATCCCTCATAAGGGGACAGGAACCTTCATTCCGCGGCTCCACCGTGACGGTCAGTGGCCGTCCGGCCCGCGCCCTTCCGGCGACCGGTGCCCGCGTTGTCAGTGCCGGCGGCTACGGTTTCCGCATGGCTGCCCGCACCAAGACCACCAAGGATCGCCCGTCCTACCGCTGCACGGAGTGCGGCTGGCAGACGGCCAAGTGGCTCGGCCGGTGCCCCGAGTGCCAGGCGTGGGGGACGATCGAGGAGTACGGCACGCCGGCGGTGCGGACGACGGCGCCCGGCCGCGTCACCACCTCCGCGGTGCCCATCGGCCAGGTCGACGGGCGGCAGGCC
Source organism: Streptomyces sp. NPDC058964 (assembly GCF_042741275.1). NCBI lineage: Bacteria > Bacillati > Actinomycetota > Actinomycetes > Kitasatosporales > Streptomycetaceae > Streptomyces > Streptomyces sp. NPDC058964. The sequence goes on along the minus strand of NZ_JBHYKH010000024.1, from coordinate 18,915 downwards.
ACGGCGCGCTCCACCGGCGTGCCCGAGCTGGACCGGGTGCTGGGCGGCGGACTGGTGCCCGGTGCGGTGGTGCTGCTGGCGGGCGAGCCCGGCGTGGGCAAGTCGACGCTCCTGCTCGACGTGGCGGCGAAGTCCGCGAGCGACGAGCACCGAACGCTCTATGTCACCGGTGAGGAGTCGGCGAGCCAGGTGCGGCTGCGCGCGGACCGCATCCGGGCCATCGACGACCATCTGTACCTGGCGGCCGAGACCGATCTTGCGGCGGTCCTCGGCCACTTGGACGCGGTGAAGCCGTCCCTGCTGATCCTGGACTCGGTGCAGACGGTCGCGTCCCCCGAGATCGACGGGGCGCCGGGCGGCATGGCCCAGGTGCGGGAGGTGGCGGGGGCGCTGATCCGGGCCTCGAAGGAGCGCGGCATGTCCACGCTCCTCGTGGGCCACGTCACCAAGGACGGGGCCATCGCCGGACCGCGCCTGCTCGAACACCTCGTGGACGTCGTGCTGCACTTCGAGGGCGACCGGCACGCGCGCCTGAGGCTCGTCCGGGGCGTCAAGAACCGGTACGGCGCCACGGACGAGGTCGGCTGCTTCGAACTGCACGACGAGGGCATCACGGGCCTTGCGGACCCGAGCGGACTCTTCCTGACCCGTCGGGACGAACCGGTCCCCGGCACCTGCCTCACGGTGACCCTGGAGGGCCGCCGCCCGCTGGTGGCGGAGGTCCAGGCGCTGACCGTCGACTCCCAGATCCCCTCCCCCCGCCGCACGACCTCCGGACTCGAGACGTCCCGTGTCTCGATGATGCTCGCGGTGCTGGAGCAGCGGGGCCGGATCAGCGCGCTCGGGAAGCGGGACATCTACTCGGCGACGGTGGGCGGGGTGAAGCTCTCGGAGCCGGCCGCGGACCTCGCGATCGCCCTGGCCCTCGCCTCCGCGGCCAGCGACACCCCGCTGCCCAAGAACCTCGTCGCCATCGGCGAGGTGGGCCTCGCGGGCGAGGTCAGACGGGTCACGGGCGTGCAGCGCCGGCTCGCGGAGGCGCACCGCCTGGGCTTCACGCACGCGCTCGTGCCGGGCGACCCGGGCAAGATCCCTCCCGGTATGAAGGTCCTGGAAGTCGCCGACATAGGGGACGCGCTGAGGGTCCTTCCCCGCTCGCGTCGCCGAGAGGCCCCACGGGAGGCTGAGGAGCGCCGGTAGACTTTGCCCTGGTCTCGCCCGTCCGTACGAACGGAGTGCGCGTACGGGAGCGCCTCAGAACCTGCGACCGGAGGAGTGCAGTGGCAGCCAACGACCGGGCAGCGGCTCCCGGAAAGTCCGGTGGGAGTTCCGGTGCCGAGGCCCTGATGCGCGCCGCGCTGAGTGCGGTGGCTCCGGGCACGGCGCTGCGTGACGGCCTCGAGCGGGTTCTCCGCGGGAACACCGGCGGGCTCATCGTGCTCGGCTCCGACAAGACCGTCGAGACGATGTGCACGGGCGGCTTCGACCTGGACGTCGAGTTCACGGCCACGCGTCTGCGTGAGCTGTGCAAGCTCGACGGCGGCATCGTGGTCTCCTCCGACCTGTCGAAGATCCTTCGCGCCGGTGTCCAGCTGGTGCCGGACCCCACGATCCCCACCGAGGAGACGGGCACCCGCCACCGCACCGCGGACCGGGTCTCCAAGCAGGTCGGCTTCCCGGTCGTGTCGGTCTCGCAGTCGATGCGGCTGATCGCCCTGTACGTCGACGGGCAGCGCCGTGTCCTGGAGGACTCGGCGGCGATCCTGTCCCGCGCGAACCAGGCCCTGGCCACCCTGGAGCGCTACAAGCTCCGCCTGGACGAGGTGGCGGGCACGCTGTCGGCGCTGGAGATCGAGGACCTGGTCACGGTCCGGGACGTCTCGGCGGTGGCCCAGCGTCTGGAGATGGTGCGCCGTATCGCCACCGAGATCGCGGAGTACGTGGTCGAACTGGGCACGGACGGCCGGCTGCTCGCCCTCCAGCTGGACGAGTTGATCGCGGGCCTGGAACCCGAGCGCGAGCTGGTGGTCCGGGACTACGTGCCCGGGCCGACCGCCAAGCGTTCCCGCACGGTCGACGAGGCGCTGTCCGAGCTGGACGCCCTCAGCCACGCCGAACTGCTCGAACTCTCCACGGTGGCCCGCGCGCTGGGCTACACCGGGTCCCCCGAGGCGCTCGACTCGGCGGTCTCCCCGCGCGGCTTCCGCCTGCTGGCCAAGGTGCCCCGGCTGCCCGGCGCGATCATCGACCGCCTGGTGGAGCACTTCGGCGGGCTGCAGAAGCTCCTCGCCGCGAGCGTGGACGACCTCCAGACCGTGGACGGTGTGGGCGAGGCCCGCGCGCGCAGTGTGCGGGAGGGTCTGTCGCGCCTGGCGGAGTCGTCGATCCTGGAGCGCTACGTCTGACCGGACCCGGCGGTGACCAGGGTCTCTCCCGGGCCGGGTCCTAGTCGGCCGACAGCACGAACGACGTCGGCGTGACGCTGAACCCCGCCGCCTTCGCCTCCAGCAGGTACGTGCCCGCCCCTGCCGACCCCGCGGCGGGTGTGGCGCAGTGCGGAGCGCTCGGCTTGCGGTCCCACTTCACCGTGTAGGTGATGCTGCTGCCGGCCGGTACCCGGAACAGCAGGCTTCCGGCGCCCTTCGGGCAGTCGGCCGAGGACCAGTAGGCGTCGCTGCCGTCGGCCTGGGTGATCGTCAGCACCGCGCTCTTCGGACCGAGGTCGACCTTGCAGTCCTTGGCCGAGGTGTTCTTCGCGGTGAGCCGGAAGGCGGGCGTCTGGTCCGGCGAGTACGAGTTGTGCAGGCTGCGCAGGCTCAACCTGACCGATCCGGGGGAGCACTTGGACAGCCCGGAGGAGGCCGGCAGCGTCGCCCCCGTACTGACGCTGCCACCGCCGGAAGCGGAACCGGAGTCCGAGCCGCTGTCCGAGCCGCCCTCGTCCGTCGAGCCGGAACCGTCGCCGTCCCCTGACCCGGTGTCACTCCCGTCGGAGCCACCGCTGCCCGACTCGTCGCGCCCGCCCGGGTGTTGGCTGACCGCCGGTCCGGTCCCGGACGGTCCGGGCGTGATCGTGGGGGCGGGATTCTTGCCGTTGGACCCGTCGGCGGACTTCTTTCCGCCCCCGCCGCCGGCGGTTGCGAGCCAGGCGATCAGCAGCGCCAGTACGGCGAACACCGACAGCATGACGACCCTCCGTCGCCAGTAGATGGAGGAGGGAAGCGGCCCGACCGGATTGCGCAGAGATCCCACGGCGCAAACTCTACGAGAGATCGCCGCGCTTGCTTGCCCCACCCGCCGCCCGGAAACCAACTTTTCCGGATCATCATTCCGGCAACTTCCCGCGGGCAGGGCACCCTTGACCTCCCGCACATCCCGTCCCGGCGCCGCCACGGACCATGCCCGGCCATCCCGTGGCAGGATCGGAAGGGCCATGACTGAGAAGCTCCATGCCCCCGTGATCGCCTGGTTCGACGCCCACGCCCGCGACCTCCCCTGGCGCCGCCCGGATGCGGGCCCCTGGGGCGTGATGGTCAGCGAGTTCATGCTGCAGCAGACCCCGGTCAGCCGGGTCCTGCCGGTCTACGAGCAGTGGCTGGCCCGCTGGCCCCGGCCCGCGGACCTGGCCGAGGAGGCCCCCGGGGAGGCCGTCCGCGCCTGGGGCCGGCTGGGCTACCCGCGCCGCGCCCTGCGCCTGCACGGCGCCGCGGTCGCCATAACGGAGCGGCACGGCGGCGACGTACCGACGGACCACGCGCAGCTGCTCGCGCTGCCCGGCATCGGCGAGTACACGGCCGCCGCGGTGGCCTCCTTCGCCTACGGGCAGCGGCACGCCGTGCTGGACACCAATGTCCGCCGGGTCTTCGCCCGCGCGGTCACCGGGGTGCAGTACCCGCCGAACGCCACCACCGCCGCGGAACGCAGGCTCGCCCGTGAACTGCTGCCCGCGGACGAGGGGACCGCCGCCCGCTGGGCCGCCGCCTCCATGGAACTGGGCGCGCTGGTGTGCACGGCGAAGAACGAGACCTGTGCGCGCTGCCCGATCGCCGCCCAGTGCGCCTGGCGGCTCGCGGGCAAGCCGGAGCACGAGGGTCCGCCGCGGCGCGGCCAGACGTACGCCGGTACGGACCGCCAGGTCCGCGGCAAGCTTCTCGCCGTACTGCGCGAGGCGCACACCCCCGTGCCACAGGCGTCCCTGGACCGGGTGTGGCACGAGCCGGTGCAGCGCGCCCGGGCGCTGGACGGACTCGTCGCGGACGGTCTGGTGGAGCCGCTGCGGGGCGGGCTCTATCGGCTTCCGCTGAGCTGACGCACAGACAAGTCACAGCGCCGGAAGGCCACTCAGCAACGATCCCGCCTCGCACATCCCCCCATATCGGAACAATTGCCCCACCCGCCTTACCCCGAACTCATCTCCGTTACACAACCGACGGACAGCCGAGTGCTGTCCGAAGGCTGCTTCGGACAGCGCCGTGACAACACCTCCGTAACTTCTTTTCCGTGCCCGGCTCGACCAACCGGGCGCACGGAACGACCGGCACGGGGCCGGGGACGAACGGGGAGCGGAGGCGGTTGATCATGTCGCAGGGCGAGGTGCTCGAATTCGAGGAGTACGTCCGCACCCGGCAGGACGCGCTGCTGCGCAGCGCCCGCCGACTGGTCCCGGACCCGGTCGACGCGCAGGACCTGCTCCAGACAGCGCTGGTGCGGACGTACGGCCGCTGGGAGGGCATCGCGGACAAGCGCCTCGCGGACGCCTATCTGCGCCGCGTGATGATCAACACGCGCACCGAGTGGTGGCGGGCCCGGAAGCTGGAGGAGGTTCCCACCGAGCAGCTGCCGGACGCCTGCGTGGACGACTCCACCGAGCAGCACGCCGACCGCGCGCTCCTCATGGACATCATGAAGGTTCTCGCTCCGAAGCAACGCAGCGTCGTCGTGCTGCGACACTGGGAGCAGATGTCCACGGAGGAAACGGCCGCAGCCCTCGGCATGTCGGCCGGAACGGTCAAGAGCACGCTGCACCGGGCGCTCGCCCGGCTCCGCGAGGAGCTGGAGGCCCGCGACCTGGACGCACGCGCGCTGGAGCGTGAGGAGCGGGAGCGGTGCGCGGCCTGACCGACGAGGAGCCCACAGCGGCTCGCGGGGTCTTCCAGGCGGCGATCACGGCGGTGGCCGTGCTCGCCGCCCTCGGCCTTTTCGTGGCCGCCTGTGCCACCGGCGGCACCGGCGCCCGTGACGAGGGCCCGGCACACTCCGACTCGGTGGGGGCTGGCTCGGCGGTCTCCCCCGCCCCCAACCCCTCCGACACCTACACGGCCGTGGACGCGGTCTCGCTCGTCAGGCACGATCCGCTGGTCTCGGCCGAGGTCAAGCGTTATCTCAAGCCCTGCGGCGACGAGTACCCGGTCGACGTGTCGTACGGGGATCTGACCGGCGGCTCGGTCGAGGACATCGTGGTCAACGTGCTGACCTGTGCCGACGCCGTGGGCGTCGGCTCGTACGTGTACCGCGAGGACGACGGCAGGTACGAGAATGTGTTCAAGGCCGAGGAGTCCCCGGTCTACGCGGAGATAGACCGGGGCGACCTGATGGTGACCAAGCAGGTGTACGACAAGGGCGACCCCGTGTCGAGTCCGTCCGGCGAGAACGTGATCACGTACAGGTGGGAATCGGGGCGCTTCGCCCAGAAGAACTACCACCACACCGACTACAGCAACGCGGTCGGTGGCGAGCCGTCGCCGGTGCCGTCCGGCTGAAGTGAACCCTGCGCACGATCCGTACGTCACCTCAGTGACGGCACCGAACCCCCACAAGGACTGAGAGCAGCGGGATGGCAGACCAGACCCATGTCCTGTTCGTCGAGGACGACGACGTCATCCGCGAGGCCACCCAGCTCGCCCTGGAGCGGGACGGCTTCGCGGTCACCGCGATGCCCGACGGGCTGTCGGGCCTGGAGGCGTTCCGCTCGAACCGCCCCGACATCGCGCTCCTGGACGTCATGGTCCCGGGCCTGGACGGGGTGAGTCTGTGCCGGCGGATCCGCGACGAGTCGACGGTGCCGGTGATCATGCTGTCGGCGCGCGCCGACACCATCGACGTCGTCCTCGGCCTGGAGGCGGGCGCCGACGACTACGTGACCAAGCCCTTCGACGGCGCCGTCCTGGTGGCCCGGATCCGTGCCGTGCTGCGCCGCTTCGGGCACGCGGGCGGGGGCGCGCAGGGGAACGCCGACACCTCGGCGATGGACGGTGGCGTACTCACGTTCGGCGAACTGGAGATCGACACGGAGGGCATGGAAGTGCGCCGGGCCGGACAGCCGGTGGCGCTGACGCCCACCGAGATGCGGCTGCTGCTGGAGTTCTCCTCGGCACCGGGCACGGTGCTCTCGCGCGACAAGCTGCTCGAACGCGTATGGGACTACGGCTGGGGCGGGGACACCCGTGTCGTCGACGTTCACGTGCAGCGGCTGCGCACGAAGATCGGCCAGGACCGGATCGAGACGGTCCGCGGCTTCGGTTACAAGCTGAAGGCCTGAGCGAGGCGGACATGCGGGGGTACATTCGGCGGCTGCTGGGACGGCGCGTGCGGCGCGCCGGCATCCGCACCGGGCTCAGATGGAAGCTCAGCGCGGCCATCGCGCTGGTCGGCGCGCTGGTGGCGGTCGCACTCAGCCTGGTCGTGCACAACGCGGCCCGGGTGTCGATGCTGGACAACGCGCGTGACCTCGCCGACGAGCGTCTGCAGATCGCCCAGCGCAACTTCGACCTGTCCGGGCGGCCCAACTTCCCCAGCATCGAGGTCGACGACCCCGATCTGCCGCCCGCGCTGCGCGAGAAGGTCGAGGAGGGCCGCCGGGCCACCTACGTCACCGAGCGCGGCGGCGACGTGCCGGACATCTGGGCGGCGGTGCCGGTCAAGGGCGGACACGTGCTGTCGCTCCACAGCCACTTCACCGACCGCAGCACGAACGTGATGAAGGATCTCGACCAGGCACTGGTCATCGGCTCCATCGCGGTCGTCCTCGGCGGCAGCGCGCTCGGCGTGCTCATAGGGGGACAGCTGTCGCGCCGGCTGCGCAAGGCGGCGGCCGCCGCGAACCAGGTCGCCAAGGGCGAGCCGGACGTCCGGGTGCGGGACGCCATCGGTGGTGTCGTGCGCGACGAGACCGACGACCTCGCCCGCGCGGTGGACGCCATGGCGGACACGCTCCAGCAGCGGCTGGAGGCCGAGCGCCGGGTCACCGCCGACATCGCGCACGAGCTGCGCACCCCGGTGACCGGGCTGCTGACGGCCGCCGAACTGCTGCCGCCCGGCCGGCCGACGGAGCTGGTCCTGGACCGGGCCAAGGCGATGCGCACCCTCGTCGAGGACGTCCTGGAGGTGGCCCGCCTCGACGGCGCCTCCGAGCGGGCCGAGCTGCAGGACATCATGCTGGGCGAGTTCGTCGCCCGGCGCGTGGCCGCCAAGGATCCGGCGATCGTCGTGCACGTGGTGCACGAGTCGGAGGTCACCACCGATCCGCGGCGGCTGGAGCGGGTGCTGTTCAACCTGCTCGCCAACGCCGCCCGGCACGGCAGGCCGCCCATCGAGGTCACCGTCGAGGGCCGGGTCATCCGGGTCCGCGACCACGGCCCCGGCTTCCCCGAGGAACTGCTCGCCGACGGGCCGAGCCGCTTCCGCACCGGCAGCAAGGACCGCGCCGGACAGGGACACGGCCTGGGCCTGACCATCGCGGCCGGGCAGGCCCGGGTGCTGGGCGCCCGGCTGACGTTCCGCAACGTACGGCCCGCGGGAGCGCCCGAGTACGTTCCCGCGGAGGGGGCGGTGGCCGTGCTGTGGCTGCCGGAGCACGCGCCGACGGCCACCGGCAGCTACCAAATGCTGCCGTAGGAGAACCGGCTCCTCAGGACCGGCCCCGCCGCCTCAGCAGGCCCAGTCCTTGTCCATGTCGAGCCCGCCCTCGCGGGGCTGGGTGAAGGAGAACCAGTTCCCGGAGTCGTCACGGAAGAGCGCCTCCGTGCCATAGGGGCGCTCCTGTGGCTCCTGCAGGAACTCCACGCCGCGCTCCTTGAGCTTCTTGCAGTCGCCGTGGATGTCGTCGGTCGTCAGCACACCCGCGCCCAACGCCCCCTTGGCCACGAGCTTCTTGACCATCTCGGCGGACTCGGGATCCATCGCCGGCGGCCCGGGGACCATCAGCGTGAGCTCGACGTCGGGCTGCTCCGGGGAGCCCACGGTGAGCCAGCGCATGCCGCCGTCGCCCATGGACATGTCCGTACGGACCTCCAGGCCCAGCTTCTCGGTGTAGAACTCCTTGGCCCGGTCCTGGTCGAGTACCCAGACGGTCGAAATCCTGAGTCCCTTGATCATGGTGCGCTCCTGTCCGCGGGGATCGGCTGCTTGCCCCGCCACCGTAGGCAGCCGGACTAGCGGCCCGCTTCTCCGGAATTGCGCCGACCGGCGCCGGGGCCGGTGCGGAAGCCGCCGGCCCAGAGCATCGCGTAGCAGCCGGGTATGAGCGCGGCCCCGCGCCCCACGTGCTTGGTCCGGTACTCGCTGGGCGCCAGCCCGGTCCAGGCCTTGAACCGGGTCGAGAACGTGCCCAGGCTGCTGAAGCCGACCAGATGGCAGATCTCGGTCACCGACAGATTCGCGGTGCGCAGCAGGTCCTCCGCCCGCTCGATGCGGCGGTGCGTCAGATACTGGCCGGGCGTCTCGCCGTACGCCTCCTTGAAGGCGCGGATGAAGTGGTAGCGCGAGTACCCCGCGTGCGCGGCCACCGCGTCCAGGTCGAGTTCCGGATCGGCCCAGTCGCGGTCCATGGCGTCCTTGGCCAGGCGCAACTGGCGCATCTTGTCCATGAAACCGATGGTGGCACGGGGCACTGACATCGGGTCCCGGGCACCGACATCGGGTCCCGGGCACGGCGAAGGCCCCCGGGGCGGACACCATCCGGGGGCCTTCGGCTCAGGGTCGGCTCAGACGGCCTCGATCGCCGGTGCCGGCACCGCGTCCTCGCTGCCGGCCGCGGACTCCGGCTTCTGGGGCCCGCTCTTGAGCGGGACCTCCTTCACGAACAGGGCCGCGATCAGCACGAGCACCGCGATCACCGCGCCCAGCAGGAACGCCGAGTGGGTACCGGCGGACACCGCGTGCTGGTACGCCTCCCGCACCGGCGCGGGCAGCTTGGCCAGGCTGGCCGCGTCCAGCTGCGCGGACTTCTCGGTCATCTTGGCGGCCAGCGCGCCGCCCCGCTCGGCCATGACGTCCTGGACCCGGTGGTTGAACAGCGCGCCCATGATGGCGACACCGAAGGAGGAGCCGAGCGTACGGAACAGGGTGGTCGACGAGGACGCGACGCCCATGTCCTTCATCTGCACGCTGTTCTGCGCGACCAGCATGGTGATCTGCATCAGGCAGCCCATGCCGAGACCGAGGACGGCCATGTAGACGCCGGAGGTGAGCCGGGAGGTGCCGGTGTCCATCAGCGACAGCAGGTACAGGCCCGTGATCATCAGCACGGCACCGACGATCGGGAAGATCTTGTAGCGCCCGCTGTTGGTGGTGACCCGTCCCGCGACCATCGAGGTCACCAGCATCGCGCCGAGCATCGGCAGGAGCAGCAGACCGGAATTGGTGGCGGAGGCGCCCTGCACCGACTGCTGGTAGAGCGGCAGGAACAGCGTGGCGCCGAACATCACGAAGCCGGTGATGAAGCCGATGACCGACATCAGCGTGAAGTTGCGGCTGCGGAAGATGTGCAGCGGCAGGACCGGCTCGGCGGCCTTGGTCTGCCAGAACACGAAACCGACCAGGGCGACGACGCCGATGGCGATCAGTTCCATGATCCGCGCGGACGTCCAGGCGTACTCGGTGCCGCCCCAGGTGGTCACGAGCACGATCGAGGTGATGCCGACGGTCAGCAGCGCGGCGCCCGCATAGTCGATCCGCGTCTTGGTGCGCTTCTTCGGCAGGTGCAGCACGGCGCTGATCAGGAGCAGCGCGACGGCGCCGAGCGGCAGGTTGATGTAGAAGGACCAGCGCCAGCCCCAGTGGTCGGTGATGGTGCCGCCGACCAGCGGACCGCCGATCATCGCCAGCGCCATGACGCCGGCCATCATGCCCTGGTACTTGCCACGCTCCCGCGGCGGGACGAGGTCGCCGATGATCGCCATGACACCGACCATCAGACCGCCGGCCCCGAGTCCCTGAACGGCCCGGAACCCGATCAGCTCGCCCATGTTCTGGGCCATGCCGCTCAGCGCGGAGCCGATCAGGAAGATCACGATCGAGGTCATGAAGGCGCCCTTGCGCCCGTACATGTCACCGAGCTTGCCCCAGATCGGGGTGGCCGCCGCGGTGGCCAGCGTGTAACCGGTCACCACCCAGGCCAGGTGCTGCAGGCCGCCCAGCTCACCGACGATCGTCGGCATCGCCGTGCCCACGATCATGTTGTCGAGCATCGCGAGCATCATCGCGATCATCAGCGCGAGCAGGACGACCCGCACGCTCCGCTGCTTCTTGCCCTGCGTGCCGGGAACCCCTTCGGGGATCTCCTGGCCCGCCTGGGCCGCTTGTGTGTCCGCCATCTTTCCCACTCCCCCAGCGGCCGCTACTTACTTGCCGCCCGGCTAGTTGACTACACTGGGAAGTTAGCCGCGCAACTAGCCGGGCGTCAAGTAAGTTTACTAGCCGGGCGGCAAGTAAGTTTCCGCGGAAGCGCGAGGAGTACGAGGATGGGCGTCACCATGGACGGCACCAAGCAGCAGCGCCGCGGCAACACCCGCCAGCGCATCCAGGACGTGGCGCTCGAACTCTTCGCGGAGCAGGGCTACGAGAAGACCTCCCTGCGCGAGATCGCCGAGCGTCTCGACGTCACCAAAGCGGCCCTCTACTACCACTTCAAGACGAAGGAAGAGATCATCGTCAGCCTCTTCCAGGACCTGACGAAGCCGATGGAGGACCTGATCGAGTGGGGCAGGCAGCAGCCTCACACCCTGGAGACCAAGCAGGAGATCGTACGGCGCTACGGCCAGTCGCTGGTCGACGCGGCACCGCTGTTCCGCTTCATGCAGGAGAACCAGGCGACCGTACGGGAACTGCGCATCGGCGACACCTTCAAGGACCGCATGCGCGGCCTGCGCGACATCATCATCGACCCGGAAGCGGACCTGGTCGACCAGGTCCGCTCCATAAGCGCGATCTTCACGCTGCACGCCGGGATGTTCGTCATGCAGGACCTGGAAGGCGACCCCGAGAAGAAGCGCGAGGCTGTTCTCGAGGTCGCCGTCGACCTGGTGACGCAGGCGCACGAGGGCGCCCACAGGACCGGTGCTTAGACGGTGACGCCGTGGGCCCGCAGGAAGGCGACCGGGTTGACCGCGGAACCGTAGTTCGGGGTCGTACGGATCTCGAAGTGCAGGTGCGGGCCCGTGGAGTTGCCGGTGCTGCCGGACAGGGCGATGTGCTGGCCGGTCTTGACGACCTGGCCGACCTTCACGTCGATCCGGGACAGGTGGGCGTACTGCGAGTAGGTCCCGTCGCCGTGCTTGATGACGACGGCGTTGCCGTACGCGGGACCGTCACCGGCGCCGTTGCCGCCGGCCTTGACGACGGTGCCGCCGTGGGCGGCGATGACCTCGGTGCCGGTCGGCACGGCGAAGTCCTGACCGCTGTGCTTGGCGACCCAGTGGCTGCCGGCCTGCATGAAGCTGGCGGAGAGCGTGTACTTCTTCACCGGGTCGACCCAGGAGGTGGCGGACGCGGGGGCGGCGCTTGCGACCCCGGTTCCCACGACGGCCGTGGCACCCAGACCCGCGGCCAGGACGGCCACACGGGTACGGAGCTTGGACGTACGGGGGGAACGGGACGTAACGCGCTTGAACATCTGGACCTCGTGGAGTCGGGGACGGGGGGCCATCTGGCGCACTGACGTCCACCGGATGGCAGATCCTTGGTAACCCGCAATCACCGCCGTCCTCAAACCACCCTTCTACGGCCCAACCTAGTATTCGCCGCCCCTATACCCACACTCCCTAATGACCCATGACTTATCGGGCGCAGCCCAGCCCAACATGCCAAACCCCCGAACCGGACTCATGGAAGAAATCGCCCTTTATCACCACAAGGCGTACAACTAATCCCCTTAGTATGTGATGTACCTCCTGTGCGGCACGTCACCGCATTCCATGATCGACCGGCCCCTGGATGTGACCTGGGCTACGCCATCCGGCCTTTGCTGCAAGGGAGTTGGCGACGCCGTTCATGTGACGCACATCTCTGTACTACTACCCTCCGGTAACCCTACGGTTCCCCTCGCGCCATCCTCCCCAAAGATCATGCCCCTGACAGGCAGACGCGAGAGGACCCCCACCGATGACCAGACGCCCCTGGGCACGCCGCATATCCGTGACCGCCGTTTCCGTGGCCGCCCTCGCGGCAACGGCCACGCCGGCCATGGCCACACCGGCCGAGGCCGCGACCGCCGCCAAGGTCGACTACGCCACCTGGCAGAAGGACTGCCAGGGCGTGATGGACCAGGCCCTGCCGTATCTGAAGGACCGCATCGCCGCCGCCGAGCCGGGCGAGAAGCAGGCGATCGTCTTCGACATCGACAACACCACGCTGGAGACCGACTTCGGCTTCAGCTACCCGCAGCCCGCCAACAAGCCGGTCCTGAACGTCGCCGAGTACGCGCAGGAGCACGGCGTCTCGCTCTTCTTCGTGACCGCCCGTCCGGGCATCATCTACTGGCCCACCGAGTACAACCTCGAGCACGACGGCTACGACGTCTCGGGTCTCTACGTCCGCGGCTTCCTCGACCTGTTCAAGGACGTGGCCGCCTACAAGACCGCCCAGCGGGTCGACATCGAGAACCGGGGCTACACGATCATCGCGAACATCGGCAACAGCGCCACCGACCTGTCGGGCGGCCACGCCGAGAAGACGTTCAAGCTGCCGGACTACGACGGACAGCTGTCGTAGTCGGTCGGTGCCGTTCGGACACGCGAAAGGGGGGCGCGGGGGGGAATTAACCGCCCCCCGACTCGTGCGCGAGAATGCGGGTGACCCGGGGGGCGACCCGCCCTGGGCACGGGTGGCGCGCGGGCC
>NZ_JBHYKH010000024.1:0-5792 GCF_042741275.1 Streptomyces sp. NPDC058964 | reverse complement strand
ACGCCTAAAAGACGTACACCCTGCCGGATTCCGCCGGACCGGTGTCTTAGTCGGTCGGTGCGTTTCGCCCACGCGAAGGGGGGCCGGTGCACCAAAGCACCGGCCCCCTTTCCTGGGCTCCTTCAGGCGGACCCGCGGAGGGTCACGCCTCCTTGCTCAGGTTCGGCCCGGCTCCACCGGCCGCCTGCTCGATCGGCGGGACGTCCGGCAGTGCCGACTTCTCCTCACCCCGGAAGGTGAAGGTCTTGGTCTCGCCCTCGCCCTCGGTGTCCACGACCACGATGTGACCGGGGCGCAGCTCGCCGAAGAGGATCTTCTCGGAGAGCGTGTCCTCGATCTCGCGCTGGATCGTACGGCGCAGCGGCCGGGCGCCCAGCACGGGGTCGTAGCCCTTCTTGGACAGCAGCTCCTTGGCGGACTGGGAGAGCTCGATGCCCATGTCCCGGTCCTTCAGGCGCTCGTCCACCTTGCTGATCATCAGGTCGACGATCCGCAGGATGTCCTCCTGCGTCAGCTGCGGGAAGACGACCACGTCGTCGACGCGGTTGAGGAACTCGGGGCGGAAGTGCTGCTTGAGCTCGTCCGAGACCTTGTTCTTCATGCGCTCGTAGTTCGACTTCGTGTCACCCGTGGCCGCGAAGCCCAGGTTGAAGCCCTTGGAGATGTCCCGGGTGCCGAGGTTGGTCGTCATGATGATGACCGTGTTCTTGAAGTCCACGACCCGGCCCTGGGAGTCGGTCAGACGACCGTCCTCCAGGATCTGCAGCAGCGAGTTGAAGATGTCCGGGTGGGCCTTCTCGACCTCGTCGAACAGGACGACGGAGAACGGCTTGCGGCGGACCTTCTCGGTCAGCTGGCCGCCCTCTTCGTAGCCCACGTAGCCGGGGGGCGAACCGAAGAGACGCGAGACCGTGTGCTTCTCGCTGAACTCCGACATGTCGAGGGAGATCAGCGCGTCCTCGTCGCCGAAGAGGAACTCGGCGAGCGCCTTGGACAGCTCGGTCTTACCGACACCGGACGGGCCGGCGAAGATGAACGAGCCACCCGGACGCTTCGGGTCCTTCAGACCCGCGCGCGTCCGGCGGATCGCCTTCGACAGCGCCTTGACGGCGTCGTTCTGGCCGATGACCCGCTTGTGCAGCTCCTCCTCCATGCGGAGCAGGCGGCTGGACTCCTCCTCGGTCAGCTTGAAGACCGGGATGCCGGTGGCCGTGGCGAGGACCTCGGCGATCAGCTCGCCGTCGACCTCGGCGACGACGTCCATGTCGCCGGCCTTCCACTCCTTCTCCCGCTTGGCCTTGGCGGCCAGGAGCTGCTTCTCCTTGTCGCGCAGGGAGGCGGCCTTCTCGAAGTCCTGCGAGTCGATCGCGGACTCCTTGTCCCGGCGGACGGCGGCGATCTTCTCGTCGAACTCGCGCAGGTCCGGCGGCGCGGTCATCCGGCGGATACGCATCCGGGAACCGGCCTCGTCGATCAGGTCGATCGCCTTGTCCGGCAGGAAGCGGTCCGAGATGTAGCGGTCGGCCAGGGTGGCGGCCTGGACCAGCGCCTCGTCCGTGATGGAGACGCGGTGGTGCGCCTCGTAACGGTCGCGCAGACCCTTGAGGATCTCGATCGTGTGCGGCAGGGACGGCTCCGCGACCTGGATGGGCTGGAAGCGCCGCTCCAGGGCCGCGTCCTTCTCCAGGTGCTTGCGGTACTCGTCCAGGGTGGTGGCACCGATGGTCTGGAGCTCACCGCGGGCCAGCATCGGCTTCAGGATGGAAGCCGCGTCGATGGCGCCCTCGGCGGCACCCGCACCGACCAGCGTGTGGAGCTCGTCGATGAACAGGATGATGTCGCCGCGGGTGCGGATCTCCTTGAGCACCTTCTTCAGGCGCTCCTCGAAGTCACCGCGGTAGCGGGAGCCGGCGACCAGCGCGCCGAGGTCCAGGGTGTAGAGGTGCTTGTCCTTGAGGGTCTCGGGCACCTCGCCCTTGACGATGGCCTGGGCGAGGCCCTCGACGACGGCGGTCTTGCCGACGCCGGGCTCACCGATCAGGACCGGGTTGTTCTTGGTACGGCGGGACAGCACCTGCATGACCCGCTCGATCTCCTTCTCGCGCCCGATGACCGGGTCGAGCTTGGACTCGCGAGCGGCCTGGGTGAGGTTCCGGCCGAACTGGTCGAGGACCAGGGACGTCGAGGGTGTGCCCTCGGCAGGGCCGCCGGCGGTGGCGGTCTCCTTGCCCTGGTAGCCGGAGAGCAGCTGGATGACCTGCTGCCGCACCCGGTTGAGATCTGCGCCCAGCTTGACCAGGACCTGGGCGGCGACGCCCTCGCCCTCACGGATCAGGCCGAGCAGGATGTGCTCCGTGCCGATGTAGTTGTGGCCCAGCTGAAGGGCTTCGCGGAGCGACAGCTCCAGGACCTTCTTGGCACGGGGGGTGAAGGGAATGTGCCCGGACGGGGCCTGCTGGCCCTGGCCGATGATCTCCTCCACCTGCTGGCGGACCGCCTCGAGCGAAATCCCGAGGCTCTCAAGGGCCTTGGCGGCGACACCCTCACCCTCGTGGATCAGGCCCAGGAGGATGTGCTCGGTGCCGATGTAGTTGTGGTTGAGCATCCGGGCTTCTTCCTGAGCCAGGACGACAACCCGCCGCGCGCGGTCGGTGAACCTCTCGAACATCGTTAATCGCTCCTCAGAGCGGTCAGGCAGTGGGGGGAACTTCCCCTCCCTGTCCTTCCGCAGCTTAGTCCCGCAAGCGGGGACCGCTCATTCCAACTGCCGACACCGTCCTTGGCCTCCTGACCCCGAACGCCGACATATGCTCCAACCCGATGGTGCGAGACGATGTTCCCGCAGGCCAGACACTTACCCCCGCCATCAGTACGCCGATGGCGAACGTGAGACGGCCTGTCCTGCGTGTCGCCCCCTCCCACTAGGGATGTCTTACCCGTACGGACTGACACTCCATGCCGGGGGCGCCGGTTCCCTCCGCTATGGGCGAACAACCTTGCGCCTCCGCGGGCCCCCGAGCGGGCCTTTCGCGGGCACTCTGAGCTTCCAGCCGAATACCCAGCGTAACCTGTGGCTTACTTCAGCGGTTGAACTTGTCATGGTTGGCACGGTGCCCATGGATTCCACGATCCCCCTCCCCCGCCGACACCTCCACCCGAGCGCCTGGACCCGGTACTGGTACGAGAACGAACTGGGGTGGCCGACCGTGCCCGCGGAGCCGGGAGAACCTGTACGGCTCGTCACCGGCGTGCGTTTCGACGTCCTGGACGTGCCGGCCGAGGCGGGCGCCGCGGCGCTCGGGCGCCTGGGGCCGGGCTCTCCCGTGGCCCTTCAGGGCGACCGGATGCGGCTGCTGGTGGCCGCGGGCAGCGCGGAGGAGCTGCCGGGGCTGCTGGGCTGGCTGGAGTGGGGCACGCTGGCGCTGGACATCGTCGCGCTGGGTGTGAACGGGCGCATGGACGCGCCGCCGCCGTCCGAGCGGGCCTCCGCCGGGCCGCGACCGGTTCCCCGGGGCCGCTCCCGGAGCATGCCCGCCGCGCCCGTTCCGGGTGCCTTGCAGGGGGCCGCCGTGTGGCTGCGGCCCCCCGGGCCGGGGCGCGGGGCCGGGACTTCGTTGCCGACGCTGTCGGCCATGGGGGGCGTCGGGGGCGCCCCCGATCTCGTACGACTCGTGGACACGGTGGCGACGCACTGCCACCGGATCCGGCTGCGGCGCGGGTGCGCCGCGCAGCCGGTTTGTCAGCCGTTGGCCTTCTCGTAGGCCTCACGGATGGACGCGGGAACACGGCCACGGTCGTTGACCTCGTAACCGTTCTCCTTCGCCCACGCGCGGATCTGCGCGGTGTCCTGGCTGCCACCGGAAGCCGCGCGCGTCTTTCCGCGTCCGCCCGAAGCACGGCCACCGGTACGACGACCGCCCTTCACATAGGGCTCGAGAAGGCCGCGCAGCTTGTCCGCATTGGCGGTCGTGAGATCGATCTCGTACGTCTTGCCGTCCAGCGCGAACGTCACGGTCTCGTCCGCCTCGCCGCCGTCGAGGTCGTCGACAAGAAGGACCTGAACCTTCTGTGCCACCGGATTTCCTTTCATCGATAACTTCAAGGGCCGGGGGTCTGCGGCGTCCGCCGTTTCGCCGCCCCCTGTTATATGCAGTACTGCAGTACGTTGGAAAGCAAACCGCTTTTGCCTGAAAAACACAAACCCCTGGGAGAGACTCAGGGGTGGCCCCGGACCCGGAAACATGCGCGTTTCGGACATAGGGAACCCGGGCAGTGTCGGACCGCCGGAATAGCCGGGCCAAGCCGGACGATCACAGATGCAGAAGCATCCGGCTGTTGCCCAAGGTGTTCGGTTTCACTCGTTCGAGACCGAGGAACTCCGCGACGCCCTCGTCATAGGAACGCAACAGCTCCGTGTACACATCGGTGTCGACGGGTGTCTCACCGATCTCCACGAAGCCGTGCTTCCCGAAGAAGTCGACTTCGAAGGTCAGGCAGAAAACGCGACGAACGCCGAGCCAGCGTGCCGTGTGCAGCAACTTCTCCAGCAACTGGTGGCCGACACCGGCGCCCTTCAAGCCGGGCTTGACCGCAAGAGTGCGGACTTCGGCGAGGTCTTCCCACATCACGTGCAGCGCGCCGCATCCGACGACCTCGGCGTTGTCGTCCCGTTCCGCGACCCAGAACTCCTGGATGTCCTCGTAAAGCGTCACTGTCGCTTTGTCGAGCAGGATGCGGTCACGGACGTACACGTCGAGGAGGCGGCGCACGGCAGGCACATCGCTGGTCCGGGCCCGTCGGACGGTGATGGCTTTTGCGGTGACTTCGGGGCGCTCTGCTGACATGAGCGGACGCTATCGCCCGCCGCCGTCCTGTGCGGTGCCGGGGTTCTCGTCGCCGGTATCGGGCGCGGAGGCGGTATCCGGGGTTTCCGGACCCTGGACGATGCGTACGGCGTCCCGGAGGGCCTGGCGCTGTTCGTCGCTCATCATCCCGAAGAAGGCGACGAGAGCGGCGGCCGGGTTGTCGCTCTGCGACCAGGCGTCGTTCATCAGGGCGGCGGCGTACGCGGCTCGCGTGGAGACGGCCTCATATCGATAGGCCCGGCCTTCCGCCTCACGGCGCACCCAGCCCTTCTGATGGAGATTGTCCAAAACGGTCATCACCGTGGTGTACGCGATGGACCGTTCCTGCTGAAGGTCTTCAAGGACTTCTCGAACGGTCACCGGGCGGTTCCACTTCCACACCCGCGTCATGACCGCGTCTTCGAGTTCTCCCAATGGGCGAGGCACAGCTCAGAACAATAGTGGGAGATCCGGTCAATGGCGTGCCGACGGGCACTTTTCGCCTCAAATGGGAACAAGAGGGGCGTACGACCCGTACGGCGCGAGTGTGCCGGGAGTCGTACGCCCTGGTGCCGGACGCCGCCGGGCGCCCGTCAGGCGTCGGTGCCGGCGGGGGCCTTCCGCACGCCTTCCGCGCGCTCGAGCGCGGCGTCGACGGCCGCGTCCTCCTTGGCCTTGGCGGCCCCGCCCTGGGTCTTCACGATCACCCTGATCACACCGACGAAGAAGGCGGCCATCACGATCGGGGGCACGAGCGCGGAGACGTAGTCCATGCATCCAGGGTAGCCAGGCCGCCTCAGCCGGCGGCGAGGTGGTGCCGGGACTCGGGCTCGGGCGGGGCGGGCTTGCGGCGGGGGAACACCTCGCCCGGGGTGGGGACGGGGCGCTTGGGGGTGGCCGGCTTCGGGGCTGGCTGCTGTGCGGGCTTGCGGGGCGGGTCCTGCTCGG
>NZ_JBHYKH010000023.1:14115-39720 GCF_042741275.1 Streptomyces sp. NPDC058964 | reverse complement strand
CGCGGGGCCCCCCCCCGCCGCCCCCCGGGGGGGGGCGCGCCGGGGGGCGGCCGCGCCCCCCCCCCGCCGGAGCGGGGGGGACTCGGGTCAGCCGAGCGGGATCCCGTTCACCGGCACGCCGTGCGTGGGCAGGCCCTGCAACGGCAGTCCGCCGAGGAGGCCCTTGACCGGAGCGGTCGGGCCCTGGGCGAGCAGCTTCTCGGCGGCCGGCTGGGCGGCGGCCAGGCCCGCGCCCACCGCGGCCTGGCCCTGGGAGAGCGCCTGACCGGCACCGGGCAGCGCCTTGCCGACGTTCTCGGCCGGCAGCGTCCGGGTGACGGTGTCCAGGGCCTGCGTGGCGTCCGGGACGGCCGGGGCCGCGTTGGCCGCGCCCGCGCCGACGGCGGCGAAGGCGGCACCGAGGGCGGCGACACCGAGGGTCTTGGCAGCAGACTGCTTCATGGTGGGTGCGTCCTTGAATGCGATAACGGGGATCAGAACAATCCGAGCGGTCCACGACCGTAAACACGCCGGGCCGCCCGCCGCAAACATCGAAATGCGGACGGGTTGTGAAGTCCGTCCGCATTCCGTACGCCCCGAACGCCCCCGGTCAGCCTTCGGATTCGTCAGAACCGCTGGTGGCGGCGGTCTGCCGGAACAGCCATTCGGATTTCAGCTCCGCGTATCCGGGCTTGATGACGTCATTGATCATGGCGAGTCGTTCATCGAAAGGAATGAACGCTGATTTCATCGCATTGACGGAGAACCACTGCATGTCGTCGAGCGTGTAACCGAACGCTTCGACGAGGTGCTCGAATTCCCGGCTCATGCTGGTGTGGGACATCAGACGGTTGTCCGTGTTCACGGTGGCCCTGAAGTACAGCCTCCGCAGCAGCCCGATCGGGTGTTCGGCGTAGGAGGCGGCGGCCCCGGTCTGGAGGTTCGAACTGGGGCACAGCTCCAGCGGGATGCGCTTGTCCCGCACGTACGAGGCGAGCCGGCCGAGCTTCACCGAGCCGTCCTCGTGGACCTGGATGTCGTCGATGATGCGCACCCCGTGCCCGAGCCGGTCGGCGCCGCACCACTGCAGCGCCTGCCAGATGGACGGCAGTCCGAAGGCCTCGCCGGCATGGATGGTGAAGTGGTTGTTCTCGCGCTTGAGGTACTCGAAGGCGTCCAGGTGCCGGGTGGGCGGGTAGCCCGCCTCGGCGCCCGCGATGTCGAAGCCGACGACACCCAGGTCGCGGTAGCGGTTGGCGAGTTCGGCGATCTCCAGGGCGCGGGCCGCGTGCCGCATGGCGGTGAGCAGGGCGCCGACCCGGATGCGGTGGCCGTTCTCCCGGGCCAGCCGCTCGCCCTGCCTGAAGCCCTCGTTGACCGCCTCGACGACCTCCTCGAGGCTGAGCCCGCCCTCCAGATGCTGCTCGGGTGCGTAGCGCACCTCGGCGTAGACGACACCGTCCCCGGCGAGGTCCTCGGCGCACTCGCGGGCGACCCGGACCAGCGCGTCGCGGGTCTGCATCACGCCGACGGTGTGCGAGAAGGTCTCCAGGTACCGCTCCAGGGAACCGGAGTCGGCGGCCTCGCGGAACCAGACGCCGAGCTTGTCGGGATCGGTCTCGGGGAGCTGGGAGTAGCCGGTTTCCCCGGCGAGTTCGACGATGGTCCCGGGACGGAGCCCACCGTCGAGATGATCGTGCAGCAGAACCTTGGGCGCCCGGCGGATCTGGTCCGACGTCGGGATGCTCCCAGTCTGGGCAGTCTGGCTCGTCATCTCCGCACTCTAACGCCTACGCGCGTAGATCGCCCGGTGTACGAATCCGTCGATACGTAACGGTGACCGCACGGACGGGTCGCGTACACCCGTACTTCTGACACTGTTCTGTCATGGCACAGCAATCGGCGCCGGTACGAACGGCCAGGCTGGGAAGGGCAGTCGGCCAGGAGCCGACGGCGGTGAGCGGAGCGGTGCTGCTGCTCCCGGGCGGCGAGGAGGTCTCCGCCCGCAGACCGTCCTCCGTATGGGCGACGGCATCCGTGCGCGGCCTCGGCCGCACACTGGCGCGCGCGGGGCGCGAGGAGGGACTGGCCGCGCACACCGTCCACTACCGCTACCGCGGCTGGAACGGCAGCGAGGCGCACACCGCGAAGGACGCGGCCTGGGCCGTCGACGAGGTCGTACGGCGCTACGGTGACGTCCCCGTCTGCCTGGTCGGCGTGGGGATGGGCGGCCGGGCGGCGCTGCGGGCGGGCGGCCACGACGCGGTCAACTCCGTCGTCGCGATCGCCCCCTGGCTGCCGGAGGAGGACGTCGCCGCGCCGCCGGAACCGGTGAAACAGCTCGTGGGGCGCCGGGTACTGATCGTGCACGGCACCAACGACGAGCGGACCGATCCCGAGCTGTCCTTCCGGCTGGCGACCCGGGCGAAGAAGGCGAACCGGGAGGTGTGCCGGTTCGAAGTGCACTCGGACGGACACGCGTTGCACCAGTACCGAGACGAAGTCCACGCGCTCGTCGCGGACTTCGCGATGGGCGCGCTGTTCGGACACGCGCTCTCCCGTCCGGTGGAGGACGCGCTGGCCGCTCCGCCGCCCCTCGGCCTGCGGATGCCGCTGGCCGTCGGATTCGGGCGCTCGCTGCACCGGACGTGAGGGTCGGGCGAGCCGTGGGGGTCAGGCGAGCAGCTTCCCCCGCCGCGACAGCAGGAACTCCTTGAAGGCGGCCACCGGGGGCGTGTCCGGGTGGCCGTCCAGCCAGGCCACGCCGATCTCGCGTACCGCCCGCGGCGCCGTGACCGTCAGTTCCACCACTCCCGGACGGGGAACGGCCGGCGGGGGCAGCAGACACACGCCCAGTCCCGCCGCCACCAGGCCGCGCAGCGTCTCGGCCTCCTCACCCTCGAAGGCGACCCTCGGCTTGAACCCGGCCTCCCGGCACAGGGCGTCGGTGATGCGGCGCAGGCCGTAGCCGGGTTCCAGGGTGACGAAGGTTTCGTCGGCGGCCTCGGCGAGCCGGACCCGTCTGCGGCCGGCCAGGGGGTGGTCGGCGGGGACGACCAGGCGCAGTTTCTGCTCTTCCAGGCGCCGGGCCACGAGGTCGGGGGCGTCGGGGACCGGGGAGGTCAGACAGAGGTCGAGTTCGCCCGCCCGCAGCCCCTCGAGCATCGCCTCGCCGTAGTTCTGGACGAGGCTGAAGCGGACGCGCGGATGGTCGGCGCGGAAGGCCTGGAGCAGCCCGGGGACCGTCTCGGCGCCCATGGTGTGCAGGAAGCCGAAGGCGACCTTGCCGGTGGCCGGGTCGGCGTCGGCGCGCACCTCCTCGGCGGCGCGCTCGATCTCGGCGAGCGCGCGTTCGACGGAGGTGAGGAAGGTACGGCCGGCCGGGGTGAGGGCGACGGTACGGCCGCGGCGGGCGAACAGGTCGACGCCCAGGTCCCGCTCCAGCCGGACCATGGCCCGCGACAGCGTGGACTGCGGCACCTGCGTCTCCTGCGCGGCCCGGGTGACGTGCTCGGTGCGGGCCACCGCGGCGAAGTACGCGAGGCGCGGGGCGAGCAGCCGCGCCATGTCCGTCATGTCTTCTGTGTCACTGAACGGTGACAGGCTCGCCTGTGACCTCTGCTGATGCACCATGGGAACGATTATGACGAGTCCGTGCATTGGACGGATGAGCCGGCGCGTACGTAACTTCGAGGCATGTCTCCCGCCAGTACCGGGGCGTCCACCGCCGTGGACGCCGTCTCGTCCGTCTCCGCCCCCGACTCCCGCATGACCCCGGGCGGCCCCGGCTACCGCCGGATGAGCCTCGCCCTCTTCCTCGCCGGTGTCGCGACCTTCGCGCTCCTCTACTCCACGCAGGCCCTGCTCCCGCTCGTCTCGGGCGAGTTCGGGGTGGCGGCGAGCGAGGCGAGCTGGACGGTGGCGGCCGCGACGGGCGGTCTGGCCCTGTTCGTGCTGCCGATGAGTGCGCTGTCGGAGCGCTTCGGCCGCCGTACGGTGATGACGGCCTCGCTGGCGGTCGCGGTGTCGGTCGGCATGCTGGTCCCCTTCGCTCCCTCGATCGGCACCCTGGTGGTGCTCCGGGCGGTCCAGGGCGCGGCGCTCGCCGGGCTCCCGGCGTCGGCGACGGCGTACCTGGCCGAGGAGGTGCGGCCGAAGGCCCTGGTCACGGCGATCGGTCTGTTCGTCGCGGGCAACAGCGTCGGCGGCATGAGCGGCCGGGTCATCACCGGCTGGGTCGCGCAGGAGTGGGGCTGGCGGGTCGCCGTCGGTGTGATCGGTGCGATCGCGGTCGTCTGCGCGGTGGCTTTCCGGCTGCTGCTGCCGGCACCGAAGCACTTCAGGCCGGGCTCGCTGCGCCCGCGCGATCTGGCCCGCACGGTCCGCGACCACCTCTCGGACCCGCTGCTGTGCCGGCTGTACGCGATCGGCGCGCTGTTCATGACGGTGTTCGGCGGCGTCTACACGGTGATCGGCTACCGCCTGACGGAGGCGCCGTTCGGGCTGCCGCAGGGCATCGTCGGCTCGATCTTCCTGGTGTACCTGGTGGGTACGGTGTCGGCGTCGACGGCGGGCCGGCTGGTCGGCCGCCTGGGCCGCCGGGGCGCGCTCTACCTCGCCGGGGGCACGACGGCGACGGGCCTGCTGCTCTCCCTGGCCGACTCCCTCCCGCTGGTCCTGCTGGGCCTGGTCCTGATCACGGCGGGCTTCTTCGCGGGCCACGCGGTCGCCTCCTCGGCGGTCAGCAAGACGGCCACGCGCGGCCGTGCCCAGGCCGCGGCCCTCTACCAGTCCGCGTACTACATCGGCTCCAGCGCCGGCAGCACGGTGGGCGCGATGGCCTTCCACGCGGGCGGCTGGGCCGGCACGGTCGGGGTCGGCATCCTGGCGGTGCTCGGCGTCGTGACGATCACGGTGTTCGGCTCACGGGCGGCCCGGGTGGCCGCGCGCGGGAAGCTGGTCACCGCGCACTGACCCCCTTCGCTGCTTTCCCCCTGCTCAGAGCCGATTGTCAGTGGTCGCCGATAGCTTCCGCGGGTCAGCCGGACCGAGCAGGGGGTTTTCGCATGGAGTTCCAGGTCGGGCGCGGGGCGTTCGCCGAGGCCGTGGGATGGGCGGCGCGGGCACTGCCGTCGAAGTCGCCGGTTCCGGTGCTGGGCGGGCTGCTGCTGGAGGCTGATGCGGGGCGGCTGACGGCGTCCGGCTTCGACTTCGAGACGGCGGCGCGCATCGGGACGGACGCGGAGACGAGCGGGTCCGGCCGGGTGCTGGTCCTCGGGCGCAGGCTGCTGGACATCTGCCGGGTGCTGCCGGAGGGCGCCGTGCGCTGCGCGCTGGAGGGCACGCGGTTCACGGTGGAGGCGGGCGGGACGGAGTTCGGGCTGTCGACGCTGCCGCTGGACGAGTACCCGCCGCTTCCCTCGCCGCCCGCGCCGTACGGGGTCGTGGACGCGGCAGGATTCGCCGACGCGGTCGGCCAGGTCGCCGTGGCCGCGGGCCGGGACGACACGCTCCCGGCGCTCACGGGCGTCCAGCTGCGCCTGGAGGGCGAGGAGATGACGGTGTCGGCGTTGGACCGCTACCGCTATGCCGTTCGGAAGCTGCCGTGGAAACCGGAGGCGGGAGCGGACGGCGAGGCGGTGGAGGCGCTGCTGCCCGCGCGGCGGCTGCTCGACGTGGCACGGTCGCTGGCCCGGTGCGGGAGCGTGCGCATCGGTCTGGATCCGTCGGCGCCGGGTGGTGGCCTGGTGGGCTTCGAGGGCGGGCGGATGCGCTCGGTCGTACGGCGGCTGGACGGACGGCTGCCCGGCTACGGGTCGCTGTTCGAGCTGACGGGGGCCGCGGTCGCCGAGGTGGAGTGCGGGGCGCTGGCGGAGGCGGTGCGCCGGGTCTCGGTGGTGGCGGAGGCGAACAGTCCGGTGCGGCTGGACTTCTCGGCCACGGACGGGTCGGTGCGGGTGCGGGCCGGCTACGGGGACGACGTGGCGGCACAGCGGCTGCCGGCGGCGCTCACGGGCGCCGAGGAGGTGACGGTGGCCTTCAGGCCCGCGTATCTGCTGGACGCGCTGAACTCCTTCGAGGGGCCCGTGCTGCGGATGGAGCTGCTGGGGGCCGGGCAGCGGGCGCTGCTGAGCGCGGCCGGGGCGGGCGCGGAGGACGTCACCGCCCACCGGCATCTGCTCATGTCCGTGAAGCAACTGGTCTGAACGCCCATCGACCTGGCCCTTTGCAGGCTCAGGGGGCCATTGTCAGTGGGCTGCGGTAGCTTCCGAAGTGCTGGGCGCGAAGGCACTGCACAGGAACGGCCACAGGGGTGGGTGGACGATGAGTGACGGCACGGCGACGACGGACCTCGACGTCGCACTGGAGAAGTACCGGACCGAACTGACCGGCTACTGCTACCGCATGCTCGGCTCCTCCTTCGAGGCCGAGGACGCGGTGCAGGACACCCTGGTCCGGGCCTGGCGGAGCTACGACAGGTTCGAGGGCCGCTCCAGCCTCCGCTCCTGGCTGTACCGGATCGCGACGAACGTCTGCCTGGACATGCTGACCGCGGGGAACAAGCGGGCCCGGCCGGTGGACCTGTCGGACTCGACTCCGCTGGCCCGGGCGGCGCTCTCCCCCCGCCCGGACAGCACCTGGCTGGAGCCGATGCCCGACGCCCGCGTGCTCCCCACGGTGGACGACCCGGCGGAGGCGGCCGTCGCCAAGGAGTCGGTCCGCCTCGCGTTCATGGCGGCCCTGCAGCAGCTGCCGCCCAAGCAGCGGGCGGTGCTGATCCTGCGCGAGGTGCTGGCCTGGAAGGCGAGCGAGGTCGCCGAGCTCCTGGGCACCACGGTCGCCTCGGTCAACAGCGCACTGCAGCGGGCTCGGGCGACGCTCGCGGAGCGGGACGACAAGGGTGCCGGGGCGGCGGTCTCCGACCCGCTGGACGAGGAGCAGCAAAAGCTCCTGGAGCGTTACGTGAAGGCGTTCGAGGGCTACGACATGACGGCTCTCACCGCGCTGCTCCACGAGGACGCCGTCATGACGATGCCGCCGTTCGACCTGTGGCTGACCGGCCACGACGACATCACCGGCTTCATGACGACCCTGGGCTCCGCCTGCGCCGGCTCCCGCCTGCTGCCGGTCCAGGTCAACGGCGTGCCCGGCTTCGCCCAGTACAAGCCGGACCCGGAGGCGGGCGGCTACACGGCGTGGGCCGTCCAGATCCTGGAGATATCAGGCGGGCGACTGACCGGGTTCCACTTCTTCCTGGACACGAAGCGGTGGTTCCCGCTGTTCGGGCTGCCCCTCCAGCTCGAAGCGGAGGCCGACGAGATCGAGGAGGGCGTGTAGCGCCGGGTCGGGGTCCCGCAGTCTTATCCGCCCTCCGGCCCGCCGGGCGGCCAGCTCCAGCCGGGCGAGCAGGTCTATGACCCCCAGCCCGGGAGGCCCGAGCCCACCCACGTCACATACGACGACACCGGCTCCGGTGAGCTCCAGCAGCGCCCGCACGTCGTTGCACAGCCCCGGCACCTTGTCCTTGGTGACGGGGCCGGGCAGCACGAGTACGGCCGGTGTCTTGGCGTCCACGTGCTGTAGACCGATCAGAAGGCCACAACTCATCGGGGGACAGCTTGGCCGGGTGATGCCGGTTCAAGCGAGGGGGGAACGCTGGTGTCCAGAACCAGTTTGAACGGAGCAGGCAGTGTGAGCTGCTCTCCGTACTCGACCGAGGAATGAACAGGCCGCCCGTCTCCGGGCACGTCGGCCCGAGCGTCCGGTAGATGCCCCAGTCGCAGTCAGGAGCAGCTCAGCCGTGTCGTTGTGCTCTTCGGACGGTGGAGGTGACGCGGTGACGACCCCTTCGATGATCTGCACCTTGCTGCCCTCCGGAGCATCCGTCTCCTTCCAGACACGGACGATCTCGTCCCAGCCCCTCCCTCCCGGGAACTCGGGCTCGACGCTGAGTGCGCCCGTGGCGGTGTCTCCCATCGGTGCGTCACCGGTCCCAGCATGCCGAACGGGACCGGCGGGGGTCCACCGGTCCCGTTCACCCGAAAGGGAAATGCCCTGGTCAGGCGATACGTTCCAGCACGACCGGGGTGGCGGAGAACGCGGTACCGGGCGCCGCGATGTCGTACGAGCCCGCCACCGCCTGGAGCGCGTAGTCGAAGCGCTCGGGGGTGTCCGTGTGCAGGGTCAGCAGGGGCTGGCCCGCGGTGACCGTGTCGCCGGGCTTGGCGTGGAGTTCGACGCCGGCGCCCGCCTGCACGGGGTCCTCCTTGCGGGCGCGGCCCGCGCCGAGGCGCCAGGCGGCGATGCCGATGTCGTAGGCGTCGAGACGGGTGAGGACGCCCGAGGCCGGGGCCTTGACCACGTGCTGCTCCTTCGACGTGGGCAGGGGCGCGTCGGGGTCGCCGCCCTGGGCCGCGATCATGCGGCGCCAGACGTCCATGGCGGAGCCGTCGGCCAGGGCCTTGGCCGGGTCCGCGTCCTTCACGCCGGCGGCGTCCAGCATCTCGCGGGCGAGCGCGATCGTCAGCTCGACCACGTCCGCCGGACCGCCGCCCGCCAGGACCTCGACCGACTCGCGGACCTCCAGGGCGTTGCCCGCCGTGAGGCCGAGCGGGGTGGACATGTCGGTGAGGAGCGCGACGGTCTTCACGCCGTGGTCGGTGCCCAGGCCCACCATCGTGGAAGCGAGCTCGCGCGCGTCCTCGATCGTCTTCATGAAGGCGCCGGTGCCCACCTTCACGTCCAGGACCAGGGACCCGGTGCCCTCGGCGATCTTCTTCGACATGATCGAGGAGGCGATCAGCGGGATCGCCTCGACCGTGCCGGTGACGTCGCGCAGGGCGTACAGCTTCTTGTCGGCCGGGGCCAGTCCGTCGCCCGCGGCGCAGATCACCGCGCCGGTGGTGTCGAGGACGTGCAGCATCTCCTCGTTGGACAGCAGGGCGCGCCAGCCGGGGATGGACTCCAGCTTGTCGAGCGTGCCGCCGGTGTGGCCGAGGCCGCGGCCCGACAGCTGCGGGACCGCCGCGCCACAGGCGGCCACGAGGGGGGCCAGCGGGAGCGTGATCTTGTCCCCGACGCCGCCCGTGGAGTGCTTGTCCGCCGTCGGGCGGGACAGGGAGGAGAAGTCCATGCGCTCGCCGGACGCGATCATCGCGGCGGTCCAGCGGGCGATCTCACGACGGTTCATGCCGTTGAGCAGGATGGCCATCGCGAGCGACGACATCTGCTCGTCGGCGACCTCGCCGCGCGTGTACGCGTCGATGACCCAGTCGATCTGCTCGTCGCCGAGCTCACCGCGGTCCCGCTTGGTGCGGATGACGGAGATGGCGTCCATGGCCATGGCGTGCGTTCCTTCCGGGAGGTGCGAAACACGCGGCCCCTCCGATCGGATCTGCTCGGAGGGGCCGCGGTGGAGTTACTTGCTGAGATGGTCCGGGCCGAAGGCCTGCGGGAGCATCGCGGAGAGCGGCAGGACGCCCTCCGGGGTGTCCACCAGCAGGTCGGGCCCGCCGAACTCGTAGAGCAGCTGGCGGCAGCGGCCGCACGGGACGAGCAGCACACCCGTGCCGTCCACGCAGGTGAAGTGCGTCAGGCGGCCGCCGCCCGTGCGCACGAGCTCGGACACCAGCCCGCACTCGGCGCACAGGCTGATGCCGTACGAGGCGTTCTCGACGTTGCAGCCGGTCACCGTGCGCCCGTCGTCGACCAGGGCCGCAACGCCTACCCGGAAGCCCGAGTACGGGGCGTAGGCGTGGGACATGGCGTCCCGCGCCTTCGCGCGCAGCGCCTCCCAGTCGAAGTCGGCGGGCGAGGTCACTTGCCCTGTCCCTTCCGGTACGGCAGGCCGTCCGCCTTCGGCATCCGCAGGCTCTGCGCGGACAGCGAGAGCACGAGCAGGGTGACGATGTACGGGGTCGCGGTGACGAGCTGGCGCGGGACCTCGTTCGTGGAGGCGTACCAGACGAACATCAGCGCCGAGATCACGGCGGTGATGACGGCCGGGACGAACCTCTTCTTCCAGGCCAGGTACGCCGCGCCGAACACCAGCAGGATCGCGAGCAGCAGGATCAGCGCGTGCACGTTAACGGTACCGCCGCGCAGGTTGAGGCTGTCGGTGTAGCCGAACAGGCCGGCGCCCAGGGCGAGGCCACCCGGCATCCAGTTGCCGAAGATCATCGCGGCGAGACCGATGTAGCCGCGGCCGGCGGTCTGGCCGTCCAGGTACACGTTCGACGCGACGATCGACAGGAACGCGCCGCCGAGGCCCGCGAAGCCGCCCGAGACGATCACGGCGATGTACTTGTACTTGTAGACGTTGACGCCGAGGGACTCGGCCGCCACAGGGTTCTCGCCGCAGGAGCGCAGTCGCAGGCCGAAGGCCGTGCGCCACAGCACCCACCAGGTGATCGGGACCAGGGCGACGGCGATCACGGTGAGCGGCGACAGGTCGGTGACCAGACCGCCGACCAGACCGGCGATGTCCGAGATCACGAACCAGTGCTTCTCGTTGAGGGTGTTCAGCCAGTCGGAGAGGCCCGGGATGTCGAAGGTGCCCAGCGAGTCGATCGGCGGGGACTGCTTGGAGGAGCCCTGCGGGGCGTTCTCGAAGGTGAACTTCGACAGGTAGCGGGTGACGCCCAGCGCCAGGATGTTGATCGCCACACCGGAGACGATGTGGTTGACGTTGAAGGTCACGGTGGCGATGGCGTGCAGCACGGCGCCGAGTGCACCGCCGATGACACCGAAGACGACACCGGTCCACGGGCCCCACTGGTAGCCGGCCCAGGCGCCGAACCAGGTGCCGAGGATCATCATGCCCTCGAGGCCGATGTTGACGACGCCGGAGCGCTCGGACCACAGGCCGCCGAGGCCCGCGAGGCCGATCGGCACCGCGAGACGCAGGGCCGTGGACATCTGGCCGGTCGAGGTGATGCCGTCGGCGCCGGTGATGAGGCGGACGGCGGAGGTCAGGACCAGCACGCCCGCGATGATCAGCAGGAGTACCGGCAGTGACATACGGCGGCTGCCCCTGCCGGGCTGCTTCGCCTTGGGCTTGGCGATGGTCGCGGTGCTCATCAGGCCGCCACCTCCTTCTTGGTGTTCTGGGCGGCGGCCAGCTCGGCGCCGACCCGGCTCTGCTGGCGGCGCAGGCCCCACTGGCGTACGAACTCGTAGGAGATGACGACCGCGAAGACGATCAGGCCCTGCATGATCGTGGCGATCTCCTTCGGGTACGCCTCCGGGGTCGCGTAGTCGAGGGCGGGCGACGCCTTGTCGAGGAAGGCCCACAGCAGGGCGGCGAACGCGATCCCGCCCGGGTTGTTGCGCCCGAGCAGGGCGATGCCGATGGCGGTGAAGCCGAGGCCCGTCGGGAAACTCAGGCTGTAGGTGTGGCTCTCGCCGAGCAGCAGAGGCAGACCGGCCAGACCGGCGATCGCGCCGGAGATCAGCATGGAGACGAGCACCATGCGCTTGGCGCTGACGCCGGAGGCCGCGGCGGCGGTCTCGGAGGCGCCGGTGGCGCGCAGGTCGAAGCCGAAGCGGGTGCGGTTGAGGACCAGCCAGTACAGGACGCCCAGCAGGATCGCGAGGAAGACCAGGCCGTAGATCTCACCGACATCAGCGCCCAGGTTGATGCCGGGGAACCAGCCGGACTTGTGCATGATGCCGGTCGTCGCGTTGTTGCCGACCTGCACGCCCCATACGTTGGTGAGGGTGACGTAGCCGATGACGCTGGTGGCGATCGCGTTCAGCATGATCGTCGCGACGACCTCGCTGACCCCTCGGGTGACCTTCAGGACGCCCGCGATGCCGGCCCAGAAGGCGCCGGTGCA
Organism: Streptomyces sp. NPDC058964; assembly: GCF_042741275.1. Taxonomy (NCBI): domain Bacteria; kingdom Bacillati; phylum Actinomycetota; class Actinomycetes; order Kitasatosporales; family Streptomycetaceae; genus Streptomyces; species Streptomyces sp. NPDC058964. The sequence goes on along the minus strand of NZ_JBHYKH010000023.1, from coordinate 27,904 downwards.
CATGGCGACCAGCAGGAGCAGCGGGATCTGCAGGAAACTCGGCAGGGCGATGTTCGCGCCGACGACGGCGGTCATCACCGCGGCGAGGCGGTACTGGCCGTCGACGCCGATGTTGAACAGGTTCATACGGAAGCCGAGAGCCACACCGATGGCGGCGATGTAGTACAGCGACGCCTGGTTGATGATCAGGACCTGGATGTCCGAGTACGGCAGCTGCTGAAGCATCAGTCCGTACGGCTCGACCGGGTTCTTGCCGGAGGCGACAAGAACGATCGAGGTCAGCGCGATCGCCAGGACGAGCGCGATGACCGGGCCGGCCACCGCGAGGAGCACGCGCTCCTTGTCGAACTTCTTCATCGGGCCTCGTCCTCCGGACCGGCGTCTGCCGCGTCTTCTGTGGCGTTCTCTACGTGCTCCAGGTGGCCGGACGCGGCGCCCGTCATCGCCGAGCCCAGCTCCTCCGGCGTGATCGTGGCGGGGTCGGCGTCCGCGACCAGCCTGCCGTTGTAGATCACTCGCAGGGTGTCCGACAGGCCGATCAGCTCGTCCAGGTCCGCAGAGATCAGCAGCACGGCCAGGCCCTCACGACGGGCCTCGCGGATGCGGTCCCAGATCTGCGCCTGGGCGCCGACGTCCACACCGCGGGTGGGGTGGGCGGCGATCAGGAACTTGGGGGCGTGGCTCATCTCGCGGCCGACGATCAGCTTCTGCTGGTTGCCGCCGGACAGGGAGGCCGCGGTGACGTCGATGCCGGGGGTGCGGACGTCGTACTCCTCGACGATCCTGCGGGTGTCGGCCTGCGCGCCCTTGGGGTTGAGCCAGAAGCCCTTGGCGTTGGGCTTCTCGGTGACGTGGCCGAGGATGCGGTTCTCCCAGAGGGGGGCCTCCAGGAGCAGGCCCTGGCGGTGGCGGTCCTCGGGGATGTAACCGACGCCCGACTCGCGGCGCCTGCGGGTGGACCAGGAGGTGATGTCCTCGCCGAGGAAGCGGACGGAGCCGGAGTCGGCGTTCTTCAGGCCGATCAGCGCGTCGATCAGCTCGGTCTGGCCGTTGCCCTCGACACCGGCGATGCCCATGACCTCGCCGGCGTGGATGGTGAAGGAGACGTCGTCGAGAACGCGCTTGGCCTCGCCGGGGGTGGTGGCCTCGGTGAGGACGTCGGCGCCCGCCGTGGCACCGGCCGAGCCGACCGTAGCGGTCTCGGGCTGCGCGCCGATCTCCCCGAGGGAGGCGCCACCGCTCGCGTAGACGATGAGATTCCGGGCTTCCAGCACGGCCCGATCGGTGACCGTCGACTCGGCGGTCTCCGGGGTGGGCAGCTCGCTGCCGACCATCATCTCGGCGAGCTGGCGCGGGGTGGTCTCGGAGGGGATGGCTGTGCCCACGGTCGTACCGCGGCGGACGACGGTGATGTCGTCGGCCACGGAGAGCACCTCGCCCAGCTTGTGCGAGATGAAGATGACGGAGAGGCCCTCGGACTTGAGCTCGCGCAGGTTGTCGAAGAGCGCGTCGACCTCCTGGGGCACGAGGACGGCGGTGGGCTCGTCGAGGATCAGGGTGCGGGCGCCGCGGAAGAGGACCTTGAGGATCTCGACCCGCTGCCGGTCGGCGACGCCAAGGGCCTCGACGAGCACGTCCGGGCGGACGCCCAGGCCGTAGCGGTCGGAGATCTCCTTGATCTTGTTGCGCGCGTTGCCACCGATGCCGTACAGCTTCTCGCTGCCCAGCACCACGTTCTCCAGCACGGTCAGGTTGTCCGCCAGCATGAAGTGCTGGTGGACCATGCCGATGCCACGGGCGATGGCGTCGGCCGGCGACGAGAAGGTGACCCGCTCGCCGTCGACCGCGATGGTGCCCTCGTCCGGCTTCTGCATTCCGTAGAGGATCTTCATCAGGGTCGACTTGCCGGCGCCGTTCTCGCCGACCAGGGCATGGACGGTGCCTTTGCGGACAGTCAGGTGGATGTCGTGGTTGGCTACGACACCCGGGAATCGCTTGGTGATCCCCGCCAGCTCGACCGCGACTGTCGACTCTGCGGTGAGCGGAGGGCTGCTGGACGCGTCGATGGCGCACTCTCCTCGGGAAAGGGGCCGCTCTACGCGCGTAGCGCCCCTGCTTTAAATAGTGCCCGGACCCGACCGATCTCGTTTCGTACCCGACTCGATCGTTTCCGAGCATTCTGCCGCGCGAACGGGGCGCGGGCGGCCCAGGCGGTTGACGCCAGAGCCGATCCTTCCCGTGCCCCGTTCCGTGGCCGTAACGCTGCCATTACAGCGCTCTTTTGGCCATGCCTACGACAGGCCTACGACACTCCCGTCAGGAGGTCTTCACCACGATGGTGCCGTTCTTGATGCCCTTTTCGGCCTTCTTGATCGCGGCCTGGATGCCCGCGTTGTTCTTGAAGGTCGGGTTGGACTCGGCGATGCCCACGCCGCCCGACTTGAGGTCGCCGCGGACCTCGCCCGACAGCGGCTTGCCGTTGACGACGGACTTGACGAGGTCGTACACCGCACCGTCGACGTTCTTGAGGGCGGAGGTCAGGATGTAGTTCTTGTACTTCGCCAGCGCGTCCTGCTTGTACTGGTCGGAGTCCACGCCGATGGCCCAGATCTTGTGCTCGGCCGCGGCCTTGATGACACCCTGGCCGGACAGACCGGCGGCGGCGTAGATCACGTCGGCGCCCGAGTCGATCTGACCCTTGGCGGCGTTCTCACCCTTGTCCGGGCTGGAGAAGCCACCCTCCTGCGGGGTCTGGGTCAGGTACTGCTTCTCGATCTTGATCTTCGGGTTGACCGACTGCGCACCCTGGACGAAGCCCGCCTCGAACTTGTGGATCAGCGGGATGTCCACACCGCCGATGAAGCCGATGTGGTTCTTCTTGGTGGCCTTGGCAGCCGCCACACCCGCGAGGTACGAGGACTGCTCCTCGTGGAACACCATGTCGGCGACGTTCTTCGACGTGATGCTGTTGTCGTCGATGATGCCGAAGGTGAGCTTCGGGTACTTGGCCGCGACCTCCTTGACGGCCGGCGCGTACACGTAGCCGACACCGATGATCGGGTTGTAACCCGACTTGGCCAGCTGCTCCAGGCGCTGCACCTTGTCCGCGTCGGTCTCGTTGTCACTGGGCTCGACGTCCCGGCCGCCGATCTTGAACTCGGTCTCGGCCTTCTGGAAACCGGCGTAGGCGGCGTCGTTGAAGGACTGGTCGCCCTTGCCGCCGATGTCGTAGGCCAGACCGATGCCCTTGCCCGAGTACTTGCCGTCCTTGGACGTGTCCGAGGAGTCACTGCTGGACTTGCCGCACCCGGCGGCCGCGAGGGCGACGACCGCGACGGTCACCGCAGCTTGGGAGAACCTGGTCCTCCGAGAGATCAGACGCACAGCAAGCACCCTTCATCCCCACGGCACCGTCACCGGCCCGCTTCCCCAATGTGCCGCCAGTGGTGGCGATTTCGGCGCACAGTAACGCGCGTAGAAGGCGAGGGGAACGGTGTTTCTCCCGGCCGTTATCGATTCGTGCCGACTCCGGGTTACAGCCGGGATCTGCCGGTTACACCAGGGTGACACAAGAGGACGAAGGGGTGCGAAAAGGGCACCCCTCTCCTCCCGGTCGCTACTCCACGGCGTCGAGCAGAGCGGCGGCGGTGAACAGCTCCACGCCGACCGTGATGGCGTACTCGTCGGCGTCGAAGTCCCCCTGGTGCAGGTCGCGCACCGTGCGCTCGCCGGGGGTCCGCACGCCGAGCCGGGCCAGGGCGCCCGGCACGTGCTCCAGGTACCAGGAGAAGTCCTCGCCGCCGAGGCTCTGCTCGGTCCCCTCGACCGACTCCGCGCCGCGGCGCGCGATCATGGCGTCCCGCAGCAGCTCGGTCACGGCCGGGTCGTTGACCACCGGCGGCACGCCCCGCACGTAGTTGATCTCCGACTTCGCCCGGTGCATGGTCGCGACCTCGTCGATCGCCGCGTGCACGATGTCGGGCGCCTGCCGCCAGCCCTCCAGGTCCAGGCACCGCACGGTCCCGGAGAGCTCCGCGTGCTGCGGGATCACGTTCGGCGCGTGCCCCGACTCGATTCGCCCCCAGGTGACGGCGAGCCCGCTCCTGCTGTCCACGCGCCGGGCGACCAGCGCGGGCACGTCGACGGCGACCCGGGCGGCGGCGGTGACGAGGTCGGTGGTCAGATGCGGCCGGGCGGTGTGTCCCCCGGCCCCGTCCAGGGCGACCTCCAGCCGGTCGCAGGCACTGGTGATGGCGCCCTGCCGCAGCCCGATCCGCCCGACGTCCACCCGGGGATCGCAGTGCACCGCAACGATTCTCCGCACCCCGTCCAGGACGCCGCACTCGATGATGTCGGCCGCACCGCCGGGGAGCACCTCCTCGGCGGGCTGGAAGATGAGCCGCACGGGCCGGGGCAGCAGCCCCCTCCCGTGCAGCTCGTTCAGGACGAGCCCGGCCCCCAGCACCACGGTCGTGTGCACGTCGTGCCCGCAGGCATGGGCCCGGTCGGGCACGGTCGACCGGTACGGGCACTCACTCTTCGTGTCCGGGATGGGAAGGGCGTCGATGTCGGCCCGCAGGGCGAACACGCCTCCCTCCGCGCCGCCCGTCTCCGGAACGCCGATGTCACAGACGAGCCCGGTTCCGACGGCGAGGACGCGGGGCTGGAGCCCGGCCCTCTCCAGCCGCTCCTTGATCGCGGCGGTCGTGCGGAACTCCTGGTTGCCGAGTTCGGGGTGCATGTGCAAGTCGCGCCGGAACGCCACGAGGTCGGCGTGCAGCGCTTCGCTCAGCACGCCCGGAAGCGCACCCCCGGACAGATCGGCCTCGGACTCTCGGGACATCAATTGGTTCACCCTCTGAAGGGTAGGACGCCCGGGCGGTCAACTGACCCTCGATCAACAAAAGTTCAACCCGTTAGGGGAAGAAAATCTGGACCACCGGACGCATAGCTGTCGACTGGGATGGGTACACTCGCCCGACTTCCGGTCAAGTCGATCACGAAACGCCGCCGGGCGCGACCCCAGTCGCACCCCGCCGGACCCCTGCACCCTTCACCGGTCCTTTCCTCCACGGATACCACGCCCGGCCCGAGCGCCACTGGAGCTGTCCACCCACCGGACCCAAGAGGCGCACGGCCCGGCGCGCGCCCCGGTATCGTGCGCCGTCGTGACCGAACCGGACTTCATCCAGGCCGCCCGCTCCTCCTACGACACGATCGCCAAGGAGTACACGGACCGCTATCCGGATCACCTCGCGGACAGACCCGTGGACCGGGCCATGATCACCGCCTTCGCGGAGCTGGCGGGCAGGGCCGCTCCCGCCCCCGTCGCCGACCTCGGCAGCGGACCCGGTTTCGTGACCGCCCGCCTCCACGACCTCGGCGTGCCGGCGTTCGGCGTCGACGTCTCGCCCCGGATGGTGGCCCTGGCCCGCGAGGCCCACCCCCACCTGCGCTTCCACATCGGTTCGATGACGTCCCTGGACCTCCCGGACGGGACGCTGTCCGGGATCGTCGCGCTCTACTCGATCATCCATGTACCGGACGAGCACCTGCCCGCGACCTTCGCGGAGTTCCACCGCACCCTCGTCCCGGGCGGCCATGTGCTGCTGGGCTTCCAGTGCGGCGACGGCGACGGCACCGGCCATCTCCGTCTGACGGAGCGCTTCGGGCACGGGATCGGCCTCGACTACCACTGGCGCACACCGGAGGCGGTGTCCGGCCTGCTGGCCGGGGCCGGCCTCCGGCCGTGTGCGACGACCGTGCGCGAACCCTCGGACGAGGAGAAGCGCCCCCGTGCCTACGTCCTGGCCCGCAAGGCTCCGGCCGGCGGATGACGCCGCACGGCCGGTGCCCCGGCCGGGTCCTGTCGCCGCACCCTTGTCGTCCGCCCGCTCGGGGGAGCGTGCTCCCGGCGTGCCGGGCCCCGGCCGCGTACTGGATGTGCGTGGCCTCGCCGGGCGGGCGGGGATGTGACGAGAGGGCTAGACCGCGCCCACCGCGGCCAGCCGGTGCACGTCCCTGGCCGTGCCCGTCACGCCCGACAGGAAGCCCTGGGCCCGGGGCGACGCGTTCTCCGTCAGCCACGCCGGGTCGATGTCGCACACGGCGACCCGCACTCCCGTGCCGGCCAGCGCGAGCGGCAGCGTGTGGACGACCGTGGACGGGAAGCTGAGGATGGTCCGCCCGATGGGCCCCCGCCGCGCGATCAGCTCCAGCGGGAGGTCGGGGCGGACGATCTCCAGTCCCGTCACGGCGGCGAGCCGGTGCAGTTTCTCCGCGCTCTCGCGGCGGTGGGCGAAGTACCGGGTGGCCCCGTGGGCCCTGGCCAGGCCCTGGACCGCCGTCAGATAGCGGTCCCCGTCCACGACGCCGGTCTCGACCAGTGACGTGCCCACCATGTCCGCGCTCCTGGTGATGCGCGGCGGGCCGAAGCGGGCCCGGGTCCAGCCGAAGTCGTTCGCGGTGACCGTGACGCCCTCCGGGGTCTCCTCCATCGGCATGGAGGAGAAGACCTCCACCCGGCGCTTGGCGCTGGGGGTCAGCCGGCGGCGGGCCGAGGACGACACGGGGGCGAAGAGGAGGTCGCGCGGGCCGGGGCGGCCGCCCTTGCGGTGCCAGCGGACCAGACGCTCGCCGCGGGCGAGCTGGGCGACGAACTCCATCGTCGCCGTGCCGTCGTCGACCACCACCAGGTCCTTGGCCCGGGTGATCGTCAGCAGCAGTTGCACGTAGCGGGAGAACGGGTCCCCCATGACGATGCGGTCCGCCCGGCGCAGTGCGCCGGCCAGGCCGCCGATGGTGTGGAAGGGCGCGGTCGTACCGCCCCGCGCCTCCTCCCAGCGCACCCGGTACCCCTCGTCCCGGGCCAGATCGGCCATGCGGCGCAGCTGGCCCCGGGTCATGGGGTCGGTCGGGGACAGGACGACGACGGTGAGCTCCGCTTCGGCCGACGGTGATCCGCCCTCGGTGGACCGCCTCACCTGGGACGGCACGGACGCCAGCGGCCCCGCTCCGGAATCTCCCGCCCCTCGCAGGGCGTGGACGTGCGCCCACTCCAGCACGTTCAGCAGCTGTACCGGGCTCTCCACGAAGGCGAGCGTGCGGGGCGTGGTGCCGGTGTTCCCGGCGCGGGGGCTCATCGACGTACGACCGTCCCGTCGTAAGGCGTTGTCGGCGTTCAGGGTGCTCAGACCGCGACCGGCTCGCCCGCCGCCGCCGCGATCTCCGCCTCGGCGACGACGCCGGCGACACGGCGCAGCTTCTTCATCGGGCCGAGCTCGGAGTCGTAGACCTTCTTGACGCCGTCACCGAGGGAGGCCTCGATGGTGCGGATGTCGCGGACGAGGCGCGTGAGGCCCTGCGGCTCCACGGAGGCGGCCTGGTCGGAGCCCCACATGGCGCGGTCGAGGGTGATGTGGCGCTCGACGAAGGCGGCGCCGAGGGCGACGGCGGCCAGCGTGGTCTGCAGGCCGGTCTCGTGGCCGGAGTAGCCGATCGGAACGTTCGGGTACTCCTTCTCCAGCGTGTTGATCACGCGGAGGTTGAGTTCCTCGGCCTTCGCCGGGTAGGTCGAGGTGGCGTGGCAGAGCAGGATGTTGTCGCTGCCCAGGACCTCGACGGCGTGGCGGATCTGCTTGGGGGTCGACATGCCGGTGGAGAGGATGACCGTGCGGCCGGTGGCGCGCAGGGCGCGCAGCAGCTCGTCGTCGGTCAGGGAGGCGGAGGCCACCTTGTGCGCCGGAACGTCGAACTTCTCCAGGAAGGCGACCGCCTCGGTGTCCCACGGGGACGCGAACCAGTCGATGCCCTTCTCCTTGCAGTACTCGTCGATCTGACGGTACTCGTCCTCACCGAACTCCACGCGGTGGCGGTAGTCGATGTAGGTCATCCGGCCCCAGGGGGTGTCGCGCTCGATGTCCCACTGGTCGCGCGGGGTGCAGATCTCCGGGGTGCGCTTCTGGAACTTGACGGCGTCGCAGCCGGCCTCGGCGGCCACGTCGATCAGCTTGAAGGCGTTCTCCAGCTCACCGTTGTGGTTGATGCCGATCTCGCCGCAGACGTAGACGGGGTGGCCGGGGCCGGCGGTGCGGGAGCCGAACTGGCGGACGCGAGAGGTGCTCATGACAGGGGGTGTCCTTACTTGGTGAGGGAATCGAGAGAGGGGCCGAGGATCCAGCTGGCGATCTCTCGGATCGCGCCGTCGCCGCCGGGGACGGTGGTGACCGCGCGTGCGGCGCCGCGCACGACGTCGTGGGCGCTCGCGACCGCCACGGGCCAGCCGGCGAGGGCGAAGCACGGGAGGTCATTGACGTCGTTGCCGACGTAGAGCACGCGCTCAGGCGCGATGCCCTGCTCCTCGCACCACTGCTTGAGCGCGAGGTCCTTCCGGTCGATGCCGTGGAGCACCGGGATCTGCAGCTTCCGGGCCCTGGCGGCGACGACCGGGTTCTGTTCCGTGGACAGGATCAGCATCTTCAGGCCGCTCCTGCGGAGGGCCGCGATGCCGAGTCCGTCGCCGCGGTGCACGGAGACGAACTCCCGTCCGTCGGAGTCGATCAGCACCCGGTCGTCGGTCTGGGTGCCGTCGAAGTCGAGGACGACCGCGTCGATGTCGTCGGCGGTCGGGAGCGAACCGACGGGGGTCCCCCCTGCTCGAGCGGAGTCGAGAGCTTGGGGGAGGTCCGCGTCGAAGAGGGGGGCCAGCGCGCGGGCGCGGGCCAGGTCGTGCGGGTCGTCGATCTCCAGCACCCGGGCCGGGTCGGTGCGGACCAGCTCGGTGTGGCCGAAGAAGCGGTGGTTGTGCTTGCGGAAGCCGGCCGCGTCCATCGCGTAGGCGGCGCCGGTCTCCAGCAGGTCCTGGGGGCGGTCCTGGCGGCGCGGGCGGAACGACTTGTCGTGGTTGACACCGTAACCGCCCTCGGTGGCGGTGGAGCTGGCGACGGTGACCGAACCGCCGACGGCCGCCGTGGACTCGGGGCCGACGACCTTCGGGTCGTCCGCGGCGTCCCGCCAGATGAAGCCGTGGAAGGGGGCCACCGTGACCGCCGTGTCGGCGCCGTTCTCGACGACCGCGCCGGCCACCCCGTCGATGTCCTCGCGGACGATGAAGGGGCTGGTGCACTGGACGAGGAGCACGACGTCCACGGGCGAGCCGTGCAGCGCCTCGTGGGCGTCCATGGCGTGCAGGACGGCGGCCTCGGAGGTGGCGGTGTCGCCGGCGATGGCGGTGGGACGCAGCACGACCTCGGCGCCGGCCTGACGGGCCGCGGCGGCGATCGCCTGGTCGTCGGTGGAGACGACGACGTCGGTCACCAGCCGGGACGCCCGGCACTCGCGCACGGCGCGGGCGACCAGCGGGACGCCGCCGACGGGGGCGAGGTTCTTGGCGGGCACGCCCTTGGAGCCGCCGCGCGCGGGGATCACCGCGAGGACCCGGCGTACGTCTGCGCCGTGCCCCGCTTCGGGGTTGGACATGGGCTCTACTCCTCGGTCCGCCTGGGCGGGGACGTGGGCTCCTCGGGCAGGCACTCGCTCTCCTCGGTCGGGGTTCGGACCGCTCACAGCTCCCCCATCCGGCGGATCACGGGAGCCACGCGCTGGACGCCGTGCCGGTAGGCGCCGCGCGCCGCCCGGCGCACGATCTGGCGGACCGGTCCCGGCGCCTTGTCGGCGGCGGGGGCGCCGGGCAGCGGGGAGCCGTCGGGGCCGAGGTGGTGGCGGGCGAGAATCCCCGGCAGATAGCCGGGCGCGGTCTCGGTCGTGTAGTAGGGGTTCAGCGGCGGCAGGCCGCCGGGGCGGTCGAGGAGCTGGGCGATGCGCTCGCGTGCCGCGTCGAAGGCGGTGCCGTAGGACCCGTCGGCGGCGACACCCTGGCGGGCGACCCACTCTTCGTCGGGCTTCGGCCGGTGTCCGGCGTCGAGCTGGTCCCAGGAGGCGAGGCAGCCGGAGCCGGCGAAGTGGTGGTTGCCGAGCACCTCGCGGACGCCGAGGTCGGTGAGGACCACGGTGGGGATCCGGCGGTGCAGCGCCTCCAGCGCGGCCGTGGAGCTGACCGTGACGAGCAGGTCGGTGCGGTCGAGGACCTCGCCCATGTGCCCGTACACCAGGCGGAAGTTGGCGGGCAGGTCCATGCCCTGCGCCAGCTTCTGGTAGGGGAGCTCCTCGATGTGCGTGGTGTGCTCGCCCGGCTTGGAGCGCAGTTTCAGGAGCACCTCGCGCTCGGGGTGCCGGCGGGCGTGCTCGATCAGCCGGTTCAGCAGGTACGTACGGTCCTTGCGGTTGTCCGGGACCGAGGGCTGGACCGCGAACACGACGGTGTACGGGTCGTGTTCACCGGTGTACGGCTCGCCGCCGAGGAACGGCAGGGCGACCTCGGTCACCGAGGACGCGTCGGCGCCCACTCCCTCGTACACGGCCCGGAAACGGTCCGCGTCCTGGCGGGAGTTGGCGAGGACGAGGTCCGCGCCGTGGCGCAGCAGGAGGCCGTCGGCGAGCTTCTCGTAGACGACGCCGACATAGCCGGTGACGACGACGGGACGCTTCCCGGAGCCCTCCCCGAGCCGCCGCAGCCCGTGCAGCATCGCCTGCACGGCGCCGCCGACGAGGGCGAGGACGAGGACGTCGTACGACTCCTCGCGCATCGCACGCAGGAACTCGACGGCGGTGACCTCGCGGAGCGAGTCCGCGTGGACGCCGACCTCGTTCAGCTGCCGGGCGGTCGGGGTGGCACGGCCCCGCAGGAGGTAGCCGTCGAGCCGGATGTCCGAACCCTCGGGGACGACGCGCTGCGCGGTGAGCGCGCCCCATTTCCACCGGGTGTCGGAGTCCGCCAGGACGGCGATCCGCGGGGACTTCGTTGCACTTGCTGGCACGTCGAAGACGCTAGGAAGGCATTCCTAGGTTCCGCCCAACCCGAATGCAACAAACGGTTAACAGCGCGTCGACGAATGGCGAATCAGCCCCGGAACGCATGGCAGAACAACCCGGTTCACAGCTTCGCCACGTGCAGTTCACCTGACATCAAGCCGGCGTCCAGAACGAATGACGGGCCGCCCTCTAACGTCACCGGGGTGGTGAAGCTCTCGGTCATCGTGCCGTTCTACAACGTCCAGCAATACGCGCCGGACACGCTGAAGAGTCTGCGCGCGAACGTGCGTGAGGACTTCGAATTCATCCTCGTCGACGACTGCTCGCGCGACGGGACTCCGGACATTCTCGAGCGCGCGGAGCGCGAGCTGCCCGGTGCCGTGCTGGTCAGACACGAGCGGAACGGAGGGCTGGCCACCGCGCGCAACACCGGGATCGACCGGGCGCGCGGCGAGTACCTCACGTTCCTGGACGGCGACGACTGGCTCGCCCCGGGCTACTATCCGCGGCTGGTCGCCGCCATCGAGGAGCTGGGCTGCGACTTCGTGCGCACCGACCATGTGCAGTGCACGGCCAGGACGCGTGCCGTCCACCGGGTGCCGCACGGCCGCCGGGGTGTCGTGATGGACCCGCGCAAGGCGATCCTGCCCGCCGACCGGTCCACCTCCGTCGACTACGCGTACGCGTGGGCGGGCGTCTACCACCGCCGGCTGGTCGACCGCGGGCTGCTGCACTTCACCCACGGGCTGCGCACGGCCGAGGACCGGCCCTGGATCTGGAAGCTGCACCGGGAGGCGAATTCCTTCGCCGCGGTGGGTCTGCTCGGCGTGTACTACCGTCGCGGTGTCGCCTCCTCGCTCACCCAAATCGGCGACGTGCGACAACTCGATTTCATTCGCGCGTTCGACCAGGTAATCGAGGAAACGGCGCGCGATCCCGAGGCCGATAAGCTGCTGCCGAAAGCAGTGCGCACTTATTGCGCAATCATGGCCCATCATCTCGGATCGATCGAGAGGTTCGAACCCGCCGTGGCCCGAAAATTGCGTTCTCTCAGCTCAGCCGCTCTGAAACGACTGCCGCAGGACGTGCTGGCCGAGGTGATGGACTCGATGGACCCGCAGCGGGCGAGCCGGCTGCGGCGGCTGCGGCGCCGGCCCTCGGGCACCCGGACGGTGGCCGCCTGATGCCCCGTACCACCCACATCTTCTGCGCGTCGACCCTGTACGGAGCCGCGACCCTCGCCGCGGCGATCGACGCCGGGCTGTTCGGCCCGGCCGACCGGCGGCTGCTGCTGGTCACCAACAACGCGGCCACGCCCGAGACCACGCCCCCGGTCGACCGGATGCCGGGTTTCGCCCGGCTGCGCGAGCGCTTCGACGAGGTGCTGTCCTGGAACGAGACCATCGCCCCCTTCCACCCGAGCGGCTGGGGCCCGCGCGCGGACGACATCCCCATGTGGGAGCGGTACGTCCGGCTGCTGTGGGGGCTCGGCGACGACGAGATCCGGCTGGCCGTGGAGTCGGTGCAGGTCAACCCGTCGCTCGCGCTGTGTCAGCTGTTCACCGGCGCTCCCGTCGATGTCTACGCGGACGGCCTCATAAGCTATGGCCCCACCCGCGACAAGATCGATCCGCTGGTCGGCACCCGCATCGGCCGCCTGCTGCACCTCGACCTCGTCCCCGGGCTGACCCCGCTGCTGCTCACCGAGTTCGACGTCGAGCCGGAGCTGGTGCCCACGGAGGCGTTCCTGAAGGTGCTGGAGGAACTCGCCGACGGGGAGGCCGCGCTCCCGGGCACCGGCGACCCGCGCCCGGCCCTGCTGCTCGGCCAGTACCTCTCGGCGCTGGACATCCTCGGAGACGCCGAGGAGGAGGAGCTGCACCTGAGGATGGTGCGCGGCGCGGTGGCGCTCGGCCACCGCAGGCTGGTCTTCAAGCCGCATCCCGTCGCCCCCGCCCGCTGGTCGAAGCTCCTGGAGGACGAGGCGACCCGGCTCGGCGCCGAGCTCACCCTGCTGGAGCGGCCGGTGCTCGCCGAGGTGGCGTTCCAGCGGATGCGTCCGGCCCTGGTCGTCGGCTGTTTCTCCACGGCGCTGTTCACCGCCGCCGGGCTGTACGGCCTCCCGGTCGCCCGCGTCGGCACCGACACCGTCCTGGCGCGCCTCGCGCCGTACCAGAACAGCAACCGCGTGCCGGTCACCATCGCCGACGCGCTGCTGCCCGAGCTGGGTGACCGCAAGGCGGTGGCCGACTGGTCGATGCCGTCGGCCGGGCGGGTGGACGACCTGGCCACGCTGCTCAAGGCGGTCGGCTTCGCCATGCAGCCCAGGATCTACCCGCGGCTGCGCAAGGACGCCGAGGACTATCTCTCCCGGCACCTCAGTCCGCACACCTGGCGGTACTTCAAGCGCCGCCGTCTGACCTCGCTGGCCCTGCCCGGCGCCGTACCCGCCCAGCTGTCCTTCATCCCGCGCAACGCGACCGTGCGCCGTCTGGCGCGCCGTGCCCGGGCGCTGCGGCAGAGTGCCAGGCGCTGAACCAGCCCCAGCGCCGCCACGCCCCCGTGCCCCTCGAAGGGCCGGGGGCGTCCGCGTGCAGCGCGCACCTGCGGGCAGGCGTCCGAAACCCTCGCATCCTCCGGGGCTGGGTCCGTGGCCGACGCCGGTGGTCACGACCGCCGCTCTGGCGGCCTGGCCCGGCTGATCCACCGCCGGGTGGAGCGGCCCTTCGGGCCCGGCGCTGAAGCGGGCCCTTGCGGCGCACGGGCCGCGGGTCCTCGGCGTGCGGTGAACGGCCCGGGGGCCGGCGGGCGGTGGTGTTCCCCCCCCCGCCGGGGCCCCGGGGGGAGCAACGCCCCCCCCCCGGCCCCCCCCGGGCCCCCCCCCCCCCCCCGGGGGGGGGGCCGGTCGACGGCCCGGGTG
>NZ_JBHYKH010000023.1:0-14105 GCF_042741275.1 Streptomyces sp. NPDC058964 | reverse complement strand
CCGCGGCGTGCGGTGAACGGCCCGCGGCCGGCGGGACTTTGGTGTCCCACCGGCCTCGGGTCCGCGTGCGTCAGCTCTGCCGCGCCCTGATCTGCCGTACGGCCCGCCGCACCGCCGGGTGACGGCGCAGGGACTCGGCCCGGATGGGGCTGCCGCCGGGCAGACGCAGGCTGGTCAGGCGGCGCTTCTTGAAGTACTGCGGGTGCTCGGCGAGATGGGCCGTGAGCCAGGCGGCCGCCTCGGCCTGCAGTCCCGGATGCTTGCGGGACTGCATGCAGTAGCCGACGGTGCGCACCAGCGGTCCCAGCCCGGCGCTGAGGGAGCCGAGTTCGAGCGGGACGCCGAGGGTGGCGTGCTCCGCGTCGGGGAGGGCCGCGTCGATGATGGTGAGCGGGACGCGGTTGCTGTTCTCGTACGGCGTGATGCGCTCGAGGAGCAGCCCGGTGCCGACGCGCGCGACGGGGATGCCGTAGAAGGCGGCGGCGGTCATCAGCGCGGTGGAGAAGCAGCCGATCACCAGCTCCGGCTGCAGATGGGCGAAGACGGTCTCGGCGAGCACGGGTTCGTTCAGGACGGTCAGCCGGACCCCGAGCTCCGCGGCCGCCTCCTCCAGCGACCTGCCGTACACGGCGGGTGCGCTGGGGTGGGGCTTGAACAGCACACCGCGGTGGCCGGCGCGGGCGGCGGCGCGGAGCATACGGACGTGGAGTTCCTCCTCCTCGTCCTGGGTGATGAGGTCGATCGCGGAGAGGTACTGGCCGAGCAGGACGGCGGTGGGGCGGCCTTCGGCGGGGATGCGGTCGGCCAGGATGCCGGCGCCCTCCTCACCGATCCGGGCGAGGACGTCGACGATGGCCTCGTTGGGGACGGGCTCGGGCTCGACGCCGTACTCGGACAGGAGCATTGGGCGCAGCCCGGGTATCAGGTCCAGGTGGAGGACGCGGGCGATGCGGCTGCTCATGCCGTGCGGGATCCGGTTGCGGGTGGGACCGTAGCTCATGAGGCCGTCCGCGTAGACGTGGATCGGGCTGTCGGCGAAGATCTCGGCGACCGCGCGGGAGGGGTTGGCCTGGATGGACTCGCAGGCGATCTCGACGGGTCCGTCGCCGAGGTTCCAGGCGAGGCGTACGGCCTTCTCCCACAGGAGGGCGTCCTGGGCGCGGGGGGACCAGCCGGCCGGGTGGTGCGGGGAGATGAACTCGTTCCAGGAGCGCACCTCGTCGAACTCGGGGCGCAGCTTCTCGAAGCCGGCCATCCGGTCGAGCGGGGTGCCGACCTCGGGCACGGCCGCGGTGTTGCTGACGACCAGGATGCGGCGGTGGGCGGCGCGGGGGCCGAAGAGTCCGGCGCGGATCGCGGCGGTGACGGTGGCTGCCGCGTACTGGGTGGCGGAGAAGAAGATCTGGGTCGTGCCGCCGGTGGCCGTACCGTCCCGGTCCGTACCGTTCTGGGCGGTACCACTCCGGGCCGCACCGTTCTGGGTCCTGCCGCTCATGCCGCGACTCCCTTCATGCCGCCGCGTATGCGCCGCAGTGTGTGCACTCGTTCCTCGCCCATGCCGACGAGGGCCTCGTTGAGTTCTTCCTCGGTCATCCGGCCCAGGGCCTCGGCGGCCAGCTGCCGCAGCCTGGCGGCGACGCTCCGCTCGAACCGGCCGCGGTCGAGGAGCTGGTGGGCGATGACGACGCAGTAGTTGCGCAGCGCCTTCTTGCGCAGCCTGCCCGCCTCCGGGTCGTCGGCGAGCTCGCTGAGCACGAGGTCGAAGGAACGGAAGAAGTCCAGCTGGCGGACGTCGCCGATCTGGGTGAGCGAACTGGCCACACCCCGGCGGTAGAAGACACCGCGCAGGCTGGCGGCGACATAGGAGTCCGCCCTGCGGTGCAGCTCCCAGATCCAGGGGCGGTCCTCGGCGGTGCGCAGCCCGTCGTGGAAGCGCAGCAGGCCCCGGTCGAGCAGTCGGCGGTGGTAGACGCCGGCCCAGGCGTAGGGGTAGTCGACCATCGTGGTGTCGTCCACGGGGAGGATCGAGGTGCGCGGGTCGAGCGGGGTGTGCCGGCGCCCCTCCGGGGCCCGGTGGACGGCACGCTCGACGCCGGTGACCTGGACGTGGTCGGTGCGCACGAAGTCGACGTCGAAGCGCTGGATGCAGCCGACCAGGTCGGCCAGATAGCCCGGGGCGAGCCAGTCGTCGCCGTCGAGGAAGGTGAGGTACCGGCCCTCGGCCGCGTCGATGCCGGTGTTGCGCGCGGTGGCCAGTCCGCCGTTCTGTTCGTGCCGGATCACCCGGCTGTTCTCGAGTTTCCCCGTCAGCGTCAGCAGCGCTTCGTAGGTGCGGTCCTTGGTGGACCGGTCCTCGACGAAGATGAACTCGAAGTCGTCCCGTGCGTTGTTGACGAGGCTGGTCACCGTGTCGGCGACATAGGTCTCGATGTTGTAGCAGGGGACGATGACGGACAGGGTCGGTTCATTGGCCACGTGTGCACACCCGTGCTCGCTTCGGAAATATCTCCGCGATCCTTGGACGGCTCCGTCGCCCGGACGCGACCGCGTGACGACGTCCGGGTGAACACGGCATGACCGTCTGGCTCGCCGGCGCCGGGCACGGCGGGCGGGGTCCGCCCGAAGGGCGTGCCCAGCGGATTCCGTAGCGGGCCGTGATGCCCGCGATCACCGGTTCCAGGCCCTCCTCGAAGTGCTGGGGCCCAGGGGTGCGGACGGCCCCCGGCCCGGCTCCCCAGCCGTACGGAACCCGCCCGTTCCTGGTCCGTCCGGACGGTCACGCCGGCCGGGCGGGCGACTCGGAGACGGGCCTCGGGGAGTACCCGGCCCGGTACGGCACGACCCTGCGGGCCGCGGGCCCGGCTCACGGGCCTACGAGGTCGCCAGCGACAGCTTCACCGCGAACCCGAGGAACAGCGCCCCGGCCGCCGAGGTGGCCGTCGCCGACAGCCGCTTGCGGCGCCGGAAGGCGGCCGCCAGCTTGGTGCCGCCGAATATCAGGGCGCTCAGGTAGAGGAAGCTCGCCAGCTGGGCGAAGGCGCCGAGGACGACGAAGGAGAGGGCGGGGTAGGCGTAGCCCGGGTCGACGAACTGCACGAAGAAGGCGACGAAGAAGAGGATCGCCTTGGGGTTGAAGAGGCTGACGACCAGGGCGCGCCGGAAGGGACGCTCGTGGCCGGGGTCGGGGACCGGGGTGTCGCTCTCGGCCGCCTGTTCCCGCCGTGCCCGCCACATGCCCCACGCGGCGCGCAGCATCCCGACCGCCAGCCAGGTCAGATAACCGGCCCCCGCGTACTTCACGATCCCGAACAGCACGGCGTTCGCCTGGAGCAGCGAGGCGACCCCGGCCGCCGACAGCGTCATCAGGACGGTGTCCCCGCACCAGACCCCGGCCGCGGCGGTGTAGCCCGCGCGGATGCCGCGCCGGGCGGCGACGGACAGCACGTACAGGGAGTTGGGGCCGGGGAGCAGGACGATCAGGACGAGGCCTGCCAGATAGGTGGGGAGATCGATGACGCCGAACATGGAAGGGAGTGTCGCACGCGGGTCCGACACTCCCTCCCGCGGTGCGGGTCAGAAGGCGTCGGACGGGACGTAGGTGCCCCACACCTCCCGCAGCGCGTTGCACACCTCGCCGACCGTGGCCCGTACGCGCAGTGCCTCCTTCATCGGGTACAGCACGTTGTCCTCACCCTCGGCGGCCTTCTTCAGCGCCGCCAGCGCCGAGTCCACGGCCCCCTGGTCGCGGCCGGCGCGCAGCGCGGCCAGCCGCTCCGCCTGCCGGGCCTCGATCGCGGGGTCCACGCGGAGTGGTTCGTACGGCTCCTCCTCGTCCAGCTGGAAGCGGTTGACGCCGACCACGACCCGTTCGGCCGCGTCCGTCTCCTGGGAGATGCGGTACGCGTTGCGCTCGATCTCGCTCTTCTGGAAGCCGCGCTCGATCGCCGCGACCGCGCCGCCCAGGTCCTCGACCTTGCGCATCAGATCGAGCGCCGCCGCCTCCACGTCGTCCGTCATCCGCTCGACGGCGTACGAGCCCGCGAACGGGTCCACCGTCGCCGTCACGTCCGTCTCGTGGGCCAGCACCTGCTGGGTGCGCAGGGCGAGTCGCGCGCTCTTGTCCGTGGGCAGCGCGATCGCCTCGTCGAAGGAGTTGGTGTGCAGGGACTGGGTGCCGCCGAGCACCGCGGCCAGGGCCTGGACCGCCACCCGTACCAGGTTCACCTCCGGCTGCTGGGCCGTGAGCTGGACGCCCGCCGTCTGGGTGTGGAAGCGCAGCATCAGCGATTTCGGGTCCCGCGCGCCGAATTCCTCCCGCATCACCCGCGCCCAGATCCGGCGGGCCGCCCGGAACTTGGCGACCTCCTCCAGGAGCGTCGTACGGGCGACGAAGAAGAAGGACAGGCGGGGCGCGAAGTCGTCGACGTCCATGCCCGCCGACACCGCCGTACGGACGTACTCGATGCCGTCCGCGAGGGTGAAGGCGATCTCCTGCGCGGGGGACGC
This sequence comes from Streptomyces sp. NPDC058964, assembly GCF_042741275.1. NCBI lineage: Bacteria > Bacillati > Actinomycetota > Actinomycetes > Kitasatosporales > Streptomycetaceae > Streptomyces > Streptomyces sp. NPDC058964. Next base: position 9,599 of record NZ_JBHYKH010000023.1, on the reverse strand, counting down.
TCCGGCCTCCGCCATGTGGTAGCCGGAGATCGAGATCGTGTTCCACCTCGGGATCTCGGCCCGGCAGTACTTGAAGATGTCCGCGATCAGCCGCAGGGACGGCTTCGGCGGGAAGATGTACGTCCCGCGTGCGATGTACTCCTTCAGGACGTCGTTCTGGACCGTGCCGGTCAGACGGTCCGCCGGCACCCCCTGTTCCTCGGCCACCAGCTGGTAGAGCAGGAGCAGCAGGGCCGCCGGTGCGTTGATCGTCATCGACGTCGACACCTTGTCGAGCGGGATCCCGCCGAACAGCACCCGCATGTCGTCGATGGAGTCGACGGCCACACCGACCTTGCCGACCTCGCCGTGGGCGAGGGGGGCGTCGGAGTCGTGGCCCATCTGGGTGGGCAGGTCGAAGGCGACGGACAGACCGGTGGTGCCGTGGGCGATCAGCTGCTTGTACCGGGCGTTGGACTCCGTCGCCGTGCCGAAGCCGGCGTACTGGCGCATCGTCCAGGGGCGTCCCGTGTACATCGTCGGATACACCCCCCGGGTGAACGGGTACGCACCGGGCTCGCCCAGCTTCTCCGCCGGGTCCCAGCCCGTGAGGTCCCCAGGCCCGTAGACCGGGTCGATCGGCAGTCCGGACTCCGACTCACGCGCCATGGTGTGCCTCCGCAGTACGGTTCATTACTCCCCACGATGCCCCGTAGTTCGGCGGCGGTCACGCTGGGAAGCATCTCCTGCATGGGCAGCCTCGGAAGAACGACCGCCGCACTCGCCTCGGCCGCAGCGCTCGCCGCGCTCGCCGCGCTCTGCGGCTGCACCGTCCAGGCCCCGGCCTCGGACGGCAAACACCGCTCGCCGGTGCACATCGAGCTGCCGGCCGGCCCCGGCCACGGATCCGGTTCCAGCCCCCCGCCCGAACGGAGCAGCCCCACCGGACCGAGCGGGAAGAGCGCCGCCCCGCGGCCCGCCCGCGTGCTGTGGTCCCGCGGCGACACCGGCAGGGACGTGCGCGAACTGCAGGCGCGCCTCCGTCAGGTCGACTGGCTCTTCGACGGGCCGACCGGGACCTATGACGACCTGACGGAGAAGGCGGTCAGCGGCTTCCAGGGCAAGCGCGGGCTGCCGCGCACCGGGAGGACCGACACCGTCACCTGGCAGCGGCTGCTGGGCATGACGCACGAGCCGGGCACCTGGGAGCTGTACCTGATGGGCGGTCAGCCCGCGGCCGCGCCCGATCCGCGCTGTATGACGGGCCGGGTGCTGTGCATCAGCAAGACCAGCCGGACGTTGCGCTGGATGGTCGACGGACGGACGCTCTCCACGATGTCGGTGCGCTTCGGCGCGCAGTACACCCCGACCCGTGAGGGTGTGTTCCACGTCTACTGGAAGTCGCGGCACCATGTGTCGACGCTCTATCACTCCCCCATGCCGTACGCGATGTTCTTCAGCGGCGGCCAGGCGGTGCACTACTCGTACGACTTCGCGGCGCGCGGTTACGCAGGCGGCTCGCACGGCTGTGTGAACGTGCGGGACGAGGCGGCGATCGCGAATCTGTTCGCGCAGGTGCGGAACGGCGACAAGGTCGTCGTCTACTGGTGAGACCGGAAGGGATTGGGGCGCGGGCGGGACCGGGGGAACGTGTCCCGCCCGCGCCTGGTGCACCGAGCCGTGGGTACGGGGGGAACCCCGGCTCTGTGCTACGGCCGATGACCAGTCGGCTCACTCAGTACTGCGTCCGAGCGGCCGAAAACGTCACACCCAGCGTGAAAAAACTTCTACGACTTATAAAGCCGCAGGTCAGGGGCGTTCGTGGCGGGTCAGAGCGCGCTGTACGTCGAGCTCGGCGAGGGGACCGGCGCCCTCGTCGGCCGGGCGGGCAGCACCGGGGCGAGGGCCGACGGTACGGGCAGGACGAAGCCTCCGTCCTGGTGGTGGTCGTTGCCGCCGTCGTGCCGGCGGCCGTCCTCACCGCGTCTGTGGCCGTCACGGTCGTCCCGGTCCCCGCGACCGCCGTGGTCCGTCCCGTCGCCCTGACCGTCGCCGCCCCTGCCCTCGTCACCGGATTCGTCGCCGGCGGCGTCCAGGACCCGCTCGCAGTACTTCCACACACGTGCGGCTCCGCGCGCGGGCCCCCCGCGGGGGGCCGGGGGGGGGGGGGGCAGCGCGGGGGGGGGCGCGGGCCCCCCGCCGGGGGTTCGCGGCGCGGGCCGGGGGGGGGGTGGTGGGCCGCCGGGCGCGCGCTGGCCATGGCGGTCATGCAGTAACCCACCACACCTGAAGAGGTGGCCTCCCGGGCTCGGGAGGCGGTGACTTCCCACGGGGGCCGGTCCGTTCGCGCGGACCGGCCCCCGCGGTGCGTTCGGCCCGCCGGCCGGCCGCTCACGGCGTTATCGTCACCGGGTGACGAGTCTTCCCGGAGACAGCGACCACGGTGGCCACGGCGACCCGCCCGCGGATCCTCCCGAGCTGGTGTGCGCCCGATGCGGTACCCGGGCCGAGGAGCCGAAGCCCACCTGGACGTTCTCCGTGGAGAACGGCGTACGTCACTACTTCTGCGACACGTGCGCCCGCGAGAACCTCAGAGCGATCGAAGGGCGGCTGGACTCGGACCGGTGGTGAGACGCACCGCCGGCCGACCCGCCCGTCGTCACGCCTTCGCCGCCGATTCCCCCTCGTCCAAGTCCTCCTCGGGCACGAATCCCGGCAGCCACTCCTCCAGTTCCTCGCGCAGCCGTACCGTGGCCCCGAGCTGGCACAGGACGCCGATGGTGCTCAGGGTCACCCGGTGTATGAGGAGGTACGCGGGCGGCAGATTGAGCTGCTTGCCCAGTTGGTAGGCGGGGGAGCGGGGGTCGGCGATGCGGGCCGCCTGGCTGCGCATCCAGGTGCGGGTGAAGGTGAACTCGTCCACCTGGGCCGGTTCGATGATCGGCAGGAGGTAGTCGAGCACCGCTTCCGGGTTCAGTTCTATGGACTCCTTGACGAAGCCCTCGGCGCACAGCAGCTCGTAGACCTCCTCGGCCTCGCCTTCCAGTGCCATGCGCAGGGAGTCGCCGATCGGTGTCGGCAGACCTCCGGGGAGGCGGTCGACGGTGCCGAAGTCCAGCACGCCCAGACGCCAGTCCTCCTCGTCGTCCGGGCCGCCGGGAAGCAGGCGGAAGTTGCCCGGGTGGGGGTCGGCGTGCAGCAGGCCGGTGCGGGCCGGACCCGAGAAGAGGAATCGGGCCAGCAGTTGGCCGGCGCGGTCGCGCTGCTCCGGCGTGCCGTCCGCGATGACCTCCGACAGGGGGATCCCGTCGATCCACTCCGTGACCAGGACCTGGTCGCACTGGTGGACCACCGCCGGGACCAGGACGTCGGGGTCGTCCTCGAACTCCTCCGCGTGCACCTGCTGCGCCTGGGCCTCCAGGCCGTAGTCCAGCTCCTCGGAGACGCGGTCCCGGAGCTCGGCGATCAGCGGCTTGATGTCCATGCCGGGGATGAGCGGGCCCAACAGGCGTGCGAAACGACTCAGTTGGGTCAGGTCGGAGAGAAGGGCCTCGCCCGCTCCGGGGTACTGCACCTTGACCGCCACCTCCCGGCCGTCGCGCCACACACCTCGGTGCACCTGTCCGATCGAGGCTGCCGCGGACGGTTTGTCCTCGAATTCCCGGAACAGATCCCGCCAGTCCGTTCCCAGTCGCTCCGCGAGCACGGAGTGCACGGTGCGCGTGGGCATCGGCGGCGCCGCGTCCTGGAGCTTCGTCAGCGCCGCCCGGTAGGGGCCGGCGATCTCCTCGGGCAGCGCCGACTCGAAGACGGACAGGGCCTGCCCGAACTTCATCGCACCGCCTTTCAGCTCCCCGAGGACCTTGAACAGCTGCTCCGCCGTGCGTTGTTGCAACTCGCGGCCGACGATCTCCGCGGACTCGCCCACGATCCGCTTGCCCAGCCCCCAGGTCGCCCGGCCGGCGAAGCCGAGCGGGAGCGCGGCGAGTTTGGCGGTACGGGTGACCGCCTTCCGGGGAAGATCAGACATGCGCCCTCCAAGTCCCATCCGGCCGTGCCGGGGCTGCCCTGCGTGCTCGCCCCGTCGGCGGCCGTTGCCCCGCCATTGTCTCGTGTGCCTCCCCGTTCGTTGAGGTGTGTTTCTCCTTACCTCTCTCCGCCGCTCCGCACGGACATGCGGGGTGCGGCCAGACCGGCCGCGCATGCCAGTGCAGGCCCGGCAGAGAGACCTCCCAGCGGGCGCCCGTACTCGTCGGGGACTCCCCATCGAGGAATGCGAGCGCGTGTGCGGCGGTCAGCCCGGCGACGGTCGTCGCCAGCGTCACATCGCACGGGCCCGGAGGGCGTGCCCTGCCGGAGCGCCACTGGGCGACCAGGCGGGGCCAGGCCGGATCCCGGTCCGTTCGGTCCTGGTGCAGGCACCCGGCGCAGCCGGTCCCGCCCGGCAGGACGAAGGGCCCGACGACGCCGGTTCCCTCCACGACGCCCGCGTACAGGTGGGGCGTTCCGGTGGTCATGAGCGGATCGGCGGAGGCCGGATCCGGTGCGTGGACGGCCACGTCGTCCCTCGGAGCCAGGATCACCAGGGAGTGGCCCGGGTCCCCGGTGCCGGGGGCCGCGGATCGGGTTCGCCGCGGCGGACGGTCGGGCGCGGCCCTGCGGACCGCCTGACGCGCCGCCTCGTTCCTGCGTTCGCCGATCGACTCCGCGGGCAGTCCGCCCGGCGCGACGTCCCACGGCTCGACGCAGCCGACGTCGCGCACGTCGACCTCGCCGATCCCCGCCGCCGACAGCAGTGCGGCCAGGGTGACGCCGACCCGGCCCGCGCCTCTGACCTGCACACGCAGGGCACGGCGGACCGCGAGGCGGCCGATCGCGCCGCCCGGTTCGGACGTGATCAGGGAGAGCGACGCCAGATCGGGGCGCAACCGGTCGAGGACGTCCTTCCTCTCCCGCAGGGCGTCGGCAGCCGGACCGCCGCCCAGGGCGTCGTCCAGCAGTCCAGCGCGGGACAGCCGCTCCACGAGCGCGTCGACGCGCTCGGCCGGCAGATCCATGCGGTGTCCCTCGTCGCGCAGGAGCGGCAGTCCGCGTGTTCCGTTGAGCAGGTCCAGGAAGCTGCCCGTCGCCGTGTCCATCGGGCCGAGCGTCAACGCGTGCGCCGGAGTCATTCCGAACTGCACGGTGTTGAGGTCGCGCCAGCCGCGCCGGAGCGCGGGCTTCACCATCGGATGCATAACAGGCCCCCGTAGCCTTGGAAAAGTCCCGGAACATCCCTGTTCGTCAGAGAACCGGTGGTGCTCCCCGACGAATGCCAGCATGCCCGCCGACGCGGCTCGGCACCGAAAGTTGTCCACAGGCAGTGGGGATTCGTCGTACAAATCAGACGCATGGTGGGGGATCGGCATCGAACCGTCCCGGACCCGGGACTTCCCCCGTGTGCAGCGGGTAACGTCGGGGCGTGCCCGCCGACCCACTGCACCGCGCCGGAAAACCACAGCGCAGCACGACGAGCCAGCCGCCGAGCGGCTCGGGGGCGAGCGCGATCGAGGTTCGCAGGAGTGCCCGGCGACGCCGGACGGTCTCCGCGTACCGCGAGGGCGATCGCACCGTCGTGCTCATCCCCGCCCGGATGTCCGAGGCGGAGGAGCAGCGCTGGGTGACCGTCATGCTCGACAAGCTGGCAGCCCAGGAGAGCAAGCGGGTGCTGGGCGACACAGAACTGGCGGAGCGTGCCCAGCGGCTGTCGGAGCAGTACTTCGGCGGCCGGGCACGGCCCGCCTCTGTGCGCTGGGTCACCAACCAGAACACTCGCTGGGGTTCGTGCACCCCGGCCGAGGGCAGCATCCGGCTCTCGCACCGGCTGCAGGGCATGCCCGAGTACGTCGTCGACTATGTGCTCTGCCACGAGCTCGCGCACCTGCTGGTGCCCGGACACGGGCCGCGATTCTGGCGGTTGCTGGAGGCGTACCCGCGGACCGAGCGGGCCCGCGGCTATCTCGAAGGGGTGGTCGCCGCGGGGCGTTTGCCCCATTTGTCCGACATGCGTAGTGAGTGACCTGCCCGGACGGAGCCGCCGACGTCGTTGAGGACGGTTGTGTACCGGGTCTGTACCGACGTCGTCCAGCGTCCGGTTTTGCCGTTAGCCTGGCGCGACGCACTCGCATTCGGGATGGGGGACGGTCGTTACGCATGGCCAGGGAATTCCAACGCGGCCACAAGGCCAGGATCAGTGACCTCACCGCGGGCATGGATCTGTACGTAGGCGTGCAGATTTCCGCCCCCGGACTGACCTTCGACATCAGCTGCTTCGGCCTCGACGCCGACGAACGTCTCTCGGACGACCGGTACTTCGTCTTCTTCAACCAGCCGAAGTCCCCCGAGGAATCCGTTCAGCTGCTGGGTGCCCAGGCGGGCGACACGGAGTCCTTCCGGATCACGCTGGACAGGATCCCGCCGCAGATCCGGAAGCTGTCGTTCACGGCGACCGTCGACGGCGCCGGGCAGATGTCGCAGATCAACCCCGGATACCTCCGCATCGTGGCCGGGGGCGAGGAGGTGGCCCGGTACTCCTTCAGCGGCTCGGAGTTCTCCACCGAGCGGGCCGTGATGCTGGGCGACTTCTACCTGAAGGACGTGTGGCGGTTCGCCGCCGTCGGCCAGGGCTTCGACGGCGGCCTGGAGGCGCTGCTGAAGAACTTCGGCGGTGAGGTCGTCGAGGAGGAGACACCCGCCGCCCCGCAGCAGCCGCAGGCCGGTGCGACTCCGGGCTTCGCCCCGCCCGCGTTCGGCGCCCCGGCCGCCCCCGCGCCTGCTCCCGCTCCCGCTCCAGCTCAGGCACCTGCTCCTGTTCCGGCTCCGGCTCCGGCTCCGGCTCCGGCTCCGGCTCCGGCTCCGGCTCCGCAGAGCTTCGCGCCACCGCCGGGAGCCACGCCGCCTCCGGCCCCGGCCCCCGCGCCCAACATGCACGCCGCGCCAACGGTGATCGCTCCCCTGGCCCCGCCGCCCGGTGGCACGGTGCACCCTCCGGCCCCGGCCCCCGCGCCCTACGGCCAGCCCCAGCCGGCCTACGGCCAGCCGCCGAGCGCCCCCATGCCCCCCGGCTACGCCCAGCCCCAGGCGCCGCACGCGCCGACGCCGCCCCCCGGCTACGGCCAGCCGCCCGCGCCTCCCGGCTACGGTCAGCAGGGCCCGCCTCCGGGCTACGGTCAGCAGCCGCCCTTCGGTCAGGTCCCGGGTCAGCCCACCGCCTCCTACGGAGTGCCGCAGGGCGCTCCCCAGGGCGGTGCCGGTGTGTCCGCCGCGCTCCAGCAGTTCAAGGAGACGCCCACCGGGCAGCGCTGGACGCAGCAGAACAAGAAGCTCATCCGTGTCGACCTCGGCATCGGCGGCCAGCCCGTTCTCGCCCGCCAGGGCAGCATGGTGCTCTACCAGGGCAAGGTCGACTTCAGCTACAAGGGAGCGGGCTTCGCCGGCCGGATCGTGGGCAGCGCGACCGGCCAGGAGATGCAGCTGATGCGCTGCACCGGCCAGGGGCAGGTGTTCCTCGCAGAGAACTCCACCCATCTGCACCCCGTCGAACTCCAGGGCGACGCGATCTGCGTCTCCGCGGAGAACGTCCTCGCCTTCGACGAGAGCCTTCAGTACGAGGTCCGCCGTGTCGAAGGCCACGGCATCCCCGGCGGCGCGCTGTTCACGATGCAGTTCCAGGGCACCGGCACGATCGTCGTCAAGACGCACGGCACGCCCGTCGTCCTGCCGGTCACGCCCACCACGTTCGCCGACTGCAACGCGGTGGTCGCCTGGTCGGCCGCCGCCCAGGTGATCGTCTCCAGCCAGGTCCGGATGCGGCGCAACGCCTATCCGGGCGACACCGGCGAGAGCGTCAACCTCCAGTTCCGGGGAGCGCCCGGCAACTTCATCGTCGTCCAGCCGTACGAGGTCTGAGGGAGCCCGTCATGAACCAGCCGCTCGCGGGCTACGCCCCCGCACCCGTCACCGCCCGCATGGAGAACCACGGCAACCACATGCTGAAGGTCGCCATGCAGACCGGAAACGATCTCCTCGCGCGCGTGGGGTCGATGGTCGCCTACGAGGGCTTCGTCCAGTACGAGCCGAACCCGCCGGCCGTGCGCCAGATCGCCCGCGACTGGATCACCGGCGAGGGCGCGCCCCTGATGAAGTGCTCCGGCGACGGCCTGCTCTACCTCGCCGACTATGGGGCGAACGTCGTCGTGATCAACCTCAACGGGGACGGCATCTCCGTCAACGCCACGAACCTGCTCGCCTTCGACGCGCACCTCAGCTGGGGCGTGGAGCGGGTCAAGGGGCTGGCGAAGTTCGCCGGGCAGGGACTGTGGAACACGAAGATCTCCGGGCAGGGCTGGGTGGCCCTGACCTCCCGGGGCAAGCCGATCGTCGTCGACTGCGGCGGCGGTGAGGACGAGACGTACGTCGACCCCGACGCGCTCGTCGCCTGGTCGCCGAACCTCAAGGTGAAGGGCAAGCGCAGCTTCAAGGCGCAGTCACTGATCGGCCGCGGCAGCGGAGAGGCCTACCAGATGGCCTTCTCCGGCCAGGGCATCGTCGTCGTCCAGCCCAGCGAGGACAGCACCGACCGCCTCCGGATCCGGGGCTGAGGGGGACCAGAGACACCATGCAGAGCCCGCTTTTCGCCTTCAACGACTCGCAGACCCAGGAGCGCTACAGCCTGCAGAACAAGCAGATGCTGCGCGTCGTCCTGGAGGGCCACGACGACATCCTCGCCCGCAAGGGCACCATGGTCGCCTACCAGGGCCTCGTCGAATTCGACGCCGAGTACCAGAGCAACAACCAGGCGCGCGCGCGTGCCTACACCGGCGAGGGTCTCAACCTGATGCGCTGCCACGGGCAGGGCACGGTCTACCTCGCCAACCTCGCCCAGCACGTGCACGTGATGGACGTGGAGCAGGACGGCCTGACCGTCGACAGCAGCTACGTCCTGGCCATGGACTCCTCGCTGCACCACGAGGTCATCGCCGTGGACAGCCTGTACGGCATCTCCGGGTCGGGCAAGTACCAGCTCAACATCACGGGCCGCGGCAAGGTCGCCCTGATGACCTCGGGCGCGCCGCTGCTCATGCAGGTCACACCGGACAAGTACGTCAACTGCGACGCCGACGCGATCGTCGCCTGGTCCACCGGTCTGCGCGTGCAGATGCAGGCCCAGACGCACTCCTCCGGTGTGTGGCGCCGCCGCGGCAACACCGGTGAGGGCTGGGAGCTGAGCTTCATGGGCAGCGGGTTCGCGCTCGTGCAGCCCAGCGAGCTGCTGCCGCCGCAGAACGCGGTCATCGGGCAGGGGCTCGCCGCGCAGTTCGGCATGGGCCAGCACGGGGCGCATGCGCAGAACCAGGGGAACGTCTGGAGCTGAGCTCCGGCAGGACGTGAGCGGGACAAAGCAAGGGGCGGGCGCGGGGGGGGGCGCCCCCGACACCGCAGGGGGGGGGCGCGCCCCCCGCGGGGGCCCCGCCCCGGCCGGGCGACCCCCCACCGCCCCCCGGTCATCGACCGCGGCGGCCTCCCGTGGTCCGGGGCCTCGGCGCCCCGGCCCCGGAAGGCCAGCAGCCACAGGCGCGTGG
>NZ_JBHYKH010000022.1:0-39805 GCF_042741275.1 Streptomyces sp. NPDC058964 | reverse complement strand
TCGGGGGCGGGGGCGGCGGGGGGGGCGCCCCCCCCCCCCCCGCGGATCGCGCCCAACGCACGACACCCCGCCCCCCCCCGGGGCCCCCGCTCCCGGGCTGTCCCGACACCCGCGACTCCCCTCCCTTGCCCGGTTCCGGCGGCGCCGCACCGCCGAGCGCGCCGAGCCCGCCCGGCCGGCAGGAGGCGGGCCGCGGCGACAGGCCCGCCAGGGCCCTCGCCAGTTGCGGCACACGCTCGAGGGAGGACGCCGGCAAGGCGCCCGACTCCACCGCCGCGCCCGGCGCGGCGCAACGGTGCCAGTCCGCGTGGCCCACGCGCGGCGGCAGTACGAGCAGCGCAGCGTCCGCCAGGGCCGGCACGGCGAGTTCCACCACGCTCCGGGCGGTGCGGCCGTGGTGCAGGGAGGCCCCCAGCCGTCGGCCCGCCTCGCTCAGGAACGCCGCCCGGAACCGCTCGGCTCGTAGCTCGGCCCCGCACCGGCGGACCCCGGTCTCGTCACTGACGAGCCACACCGAGCAGTCCTGCACCGTGCTCCTGCGGCCGGTCAGCCGCCGACCGAGGAATTCGCCATCGAAGCGCACCGCGGAGGCGACGACCGCCTGCCCCAGGGGTCCGGCTGCCGCGGGGTCCGGCGTCATCCCCTGCCGCAGGCCCGGAAAGAAGACGCCGGTCGGGCCGTTGCACCAGCGGACCACGCCGGAGGCGTCGCAGACCACGACCGCCTGGTCAACGAGGTCGAGCAGGGTATCCAACAGCTTCCGCCCGGAACGGCCCCGCGCTTGCGCGCCACCGTGCGACGCCGGGTTCCGGGCCCGCGTGCCCGTCACCGGTCCCGCACCTCGCAAGGGCGGGCCCCGACACAAAGCGGAACACCGCCGACTGCCTCGCCGTCCGGTGCAGGAGACATGCGCACCGCCGCTCCACACTCCGACACCCGATAAGTCCCTTGATTCCGTTTTCCACCTTACAGCCTGGACTTGCCGGGCCACTGATTGCAGAACACCCGTGGCCGACCGCGAACGGGGGCCGCGGCGGCGCGGGGCGCAGGCAGGGCCGGACGCCTCCGGCGGGCACGGCCGCACGCGGACTCGTACAGACCACCGGGTCGACGCCGTCCTGCACGGCGCGTAGGCGCCGCGGCCGTACATCCCGGTGGACCAGAGCACTCCGCCCGCGCTGGGGCCGTCGGCGGTGGACGACGAGGCTTCCCTCGCCCTGCACGATCGCGTAGGCGGCGGGGTGCCCCGAGGTCCTGGTGGACCGGATGGCCGCGCCCTTTCGCGTGCGGTGCAGGACGACGTTGCCGTCGGGTTGCAGCGCCAAGGAAGGTGTGCCGCCCCTGCGCGCACCAGGCAGGCTCCAGCGCCTGACCGGGCGGATGGTCCGAGACCGCACGTCCGAACCGATGGACCACGGTTGCCGGCCGAGTCGCCGGCGGCCTGTCGGCGGACGACGGGACTCCCGTCGTCCTGGAGGTCGGCGCACGCACCGGGACGGTCCCCGGCGGTGGCCGGGAGCGCACTGAGCCGCATCCGGTCAAGGACTGCAGCGCCGCTGCCCACCTGAACGGGCCAACTCGCTCAGCGCGTCCGGTAGAGCAACATCGGCAAGCCGGGGGCAAGTCGGGCGTAATCCGCAGGACCCCTTCGACGCTCAGCTCACGACGGGTGCTGGGCCGGCACCGAACGGCACCGACGCGTGCGGGACGACCGGGGCCGGTTGGCCCCGGGCCCCGGCGCGCGAGCCCGGGCGATACGCCCTCGCCGAACGGTAGGCCTCCTCGAGGCGGGGATGGCCCGAGAGCACGAACTCGCTGACCCTGACCGAGCGCTACGCCTCCATCAGGTCGGCGATCTCGGTGAACGAGCCCACGCGGGCGGTCCCGGCGCCGCCCCGCACCAGCCCGGCGCCGGCCCAGAGGTTGGGGTCGATCTCCAGATCGTCCTTCAAGCCGCCGTTGAGCACGAGCATGCGACGCTGTCCCCCGCTGACCGAGCGTCGCGGTTTCGCCCGGATGCGGCCGATCTCGGCCTGGTCGATCTGATCGAACAGCCGGCCCGCCCCGGCCCACGCGGCCTCGAAGATGTTCCTGGCGACGGTGTGCAGTTGGATGCCGTACAGCGTCCGGCCGTGCGTCGAAGCCGCGGCGCGAGCCCGGTCGGGCTTCTCGGCCACGGCGGCCAGCGGCTCGCCCCAGATGAGGTGGACGTCGAGCGTGTTTGGCGGCCACCGCGATGCCCTCGGGCGAGGAGCCGCCCAAGACGGCGCCGACCAGCAACCCACGGCTGTGCACAAGCCCCAACACCGCGACTCCTGCGCTCGCGCGTCCTCGGCGGCCTCATCAACGAGTACCGCTACACAGCTTGACCCGCAGCGACGACTTTCCGAGCCCGCACCCTGAGGGCCGCCTACGCGGCCGTACCCAAGGGGCACCGGGAACGGGGCGGCACGGCGCGCACTACGGTGGCATCGGCACGGGTGTCTCGCCAGGTTCACCGTCCGGGGGCGACGTGCTGACGGGTGCGGCGACGACCGGCCGGGGCCGGTGGCCACGGGCGGCGAACACACCTGGTACAGCGTGAGACAGGGGCAGTCATGAGCGACGGGAGGGCGCCGTGACCGAGACCGAAGACATGCGGCAGGCCGGATCCGATCGGCCGCGCCAGCAGGTGGTGGCGCCCGCGGATGCCGCGGACGAGCCTTCGAACGAGGCGAGGGCCGAGGGACGCGAGCCTGCGCAGCAGGCGGGCACCGAGGCGGACGAGGCCGCAGCGGAGGTGAAGGCGGGGCCGCGCGCCGGTGGATTGCGGCTCATCCGGCGGGTGGTGCGGGCAACGCCGTGTCCATGGGCAGGCAGCTCGAACCGGTTGAGTGGTGTCGAAGAGCAGCAGGGAGGGCATGCCGTCGGTGCCGGCGTGAACCGTGCCGTCGTTGTCGTCGCGGCTGATCTCCAGGTGCGCGGCAGCACCACAGGCAGCCCTGGACGCCGGAGCCGACCCCGCCGTCGTCACCCAGTGGATCAACGAGGCCCGGCGGGACAAGGACGCAGCGCAGAAGAAGCTCGACGCGCACCCCGCCGTCCTCCGGAAGAAGCAATCCCCGCCTCGACGCTCAACAGATCCGACAGATCCGACAGATCACTGAGAGTCTCGGAGATATTGCTCAGCGCATCCAAACCACCGCCGCCGAGAAGAAAGGCCCGCTCTACGACGCCCTGGGCAGCACCATAAGCTACGAACACGCAGCGAGGACCGCGACCGTAAAGTCGAGGCCCTCGTCACCGCATTGTCAATCGTTGTGGGACGTTCACGAGATCCTTTGACCAGCCGCAACAGGGCTGATTGATGTTGAGGTTCCCGCGAGTCGCGAGATCATCCCCCGAGAACATGCACACGCAATTATTTTGATGGGATGCGCTGCGCCCCTGGGATGGCTCGTCCGCGCAGCTTCCATGCAAGCACTCTCTGCGTCTCACAGCTCGCACAGGCAGCATGAGCTGGAGCGTCCCATGCCCGATTCACCTTGGGTCAAGTTAGGCCGGTCGCAAAAGGCCGGCATCACCCTCAGTTACGTCGACCGCGTGACCGTAGGGCCACCATCGCGTTCGAGGTTTCGGGCAACCCCGCACCACGTGAGTGCGAGCGCGCCTACACCTACGGGGACAGCGCAGGGAACACGACCACCGAGCCGTCCTTGTTGCGGGCAATCTCAATCGCCACGTCTGTCGTGCGGCTGTTGACCATGACGTCGTCGCCCAGCTTGCGAATCCGGTTTGCCGCTCCCATCAGGCGATCGACTTCACCGGCCGTGAAGACGGGCCGCAGACCTTGCGGACCTGCCAGCTCCAGCGCCGACAAGCGTTCCAGGACACCGGCAATGCTCGACTCTAGTTCGTCGAGGCGCTGCTGGTCGCGCTTGAGCTCGCGGGTGAAGTTCTCGAACAAGTTGTCAGGGTTGTCCTGGGCATGCTCGACAGCCTGCAGGACAACAACCCGCCGCTTCAGCGCAATTGCCAGGGCAGCGAGTTCGAGATGGGCGCGGAACATGCCGCCATGCTCGTCGACGCCGGGGAACGACTTGGCCAGCGTGCTGATCTCGACGGACTTGCCCTCAGGTAGCTTGTCGAGTGCGCTCTGCCACCGGGCAAGGCGGCGGTCAGCGGCGCCCAGCGCCGTGTTGATGGCGTGCACTGCCGAGTCCAATCCCAGGGAGACTCCGAGCTTGCCCTGGTCGAGCAGAATGGCGGTGGCTTTGTCGATGGCATCGCGGCAGCCGTCGAGTGCGCTGTGCTCATCTTCGAGCTTCTGTTCATGCAGCTGCTCCAGCAGTTCTGTGATGTGTTCGATAGCCTGCTGGCGCTTGAAGTCGGCATGCGCGCTCACGCCCACCGCAACGGCCATGAGCACGAGCGGCGCGGCCACGGTGAGCGCCGCGCTGCCGGCGGCCGCGACGCCGGCTGTCGCACCGGCTCCGCCGACCGCCCCTGCTGCCGCCGCTTTACCGACTGGCACGAACGTCGCATTGGCGGCGATGCCCGTCGAGTTCATAAGTGCGCTGTGGATGCCACCGGCCGCCGCCTTCGACGCCATCGGGCGAACGACGCCCTGACCGAACTGGGCGGCGACCTTCGCCGGAACCACCATGCGATACAGGTTTTCGCCGGCAGCGGTCGCCCTGGCCGCCGTAAGGGAACTTCGCGTCGATTGCGTGATGAACTGCGACAGGTGCTGCGCCAGGGGACTCGCGGCATCGAGCGGGATACCTCGGCTGCGGTCGAGCTTGTCGGGCAGCGGATGCACCTCAAGTGTGGCGATCGGCGCGTCGGCCAGAGCGGCCAGCACACCACGCAGTTCAGCCAGGCGCGCAGCCGTCATAGGCTCGTCTCCGGCCAATGCCGGCACCCGGACATCACCGGTCGCCAGCGTCCACACCGGAACGAGTGCCTTGCGATCGCCAGTCATCATCTCCCCCTTGTTCTCCAGCAACAGCCTACGGCTGACGCCCGACAAGAGCGGCATGAACCTCGTGTATGCAGCTACGGACTCTGTCTCCCGGTGAACTGACGGATCACAACGGAGGGACAGCGCCCCTCACCTGCAATGCTGGCCGGGACCGGTGGCACGTGGTGCGGGCCGACAAGACCCATGGGGCACGCGGGAATCGCACGCTGCGAAAGATCGCAGACGTCCGGCGTCCGTGTAGCAACTTCAGAGTCGCCCTCACCACAGCGCTCCCGCAGGGCATCTGGGATCCGGGAAGTTGCAACCGCCCTGAATGTACACGTCATAGCGGAGCCCGGTGATGCGCTGTCTGTCGGCATTGCCCCATGGGGTTCGTGAATCGATCGCCTGCGTCAGCACCGAACCCAACTCGGACGTTGACGATAGCCACGTAGCGGACGGCCTTGAGGCGAGATCGGGCGCGTCCAGCCAACTTCCCGAATCCAGTCGACGGTGCTGGCCTCTCGTCCGAAATCAGCATCTATTCTGAGGCACGGTCAGGTAGCTCCTGCCCGATGCAACGCTCCGGCAGCCGACAAGGGGTGGCGAGTGACAGCGGATGTCCGTGGGCCGGCATGGGCACTCGAGGGATTGGGCGTGCGGTCCGGGCGCTATCCCCTGGCGGTGGAGGGCCCGGTGATGCGGGCAGTGGACCGGTTGGTTCCCGGAGTGTCCACCGTAACCCGCTACATCCGCTACCACTCGCTGTACGCAGCGATCGCGGCGCACGCGGAACGGAACGCGTGGGACATCACCGCATGCCGCCGGGCAGTCCGCCGCAGCGAGGTCCTCCTCGCGGCGCTCCAGCACCACACGGAGACAGATCCGGCATGGCTTGCCCACGGGGTCGATCGAGTGCGGCGTTTCTGCTCAGAGGAACTGGAACTCGCACGAGCCGCCGACGAGGAGCAGCTGAGCCAGTCGTACTCACCCCGCCGCTGGGGCTTTTGGGACCAGTACGGCGGACCCGCCACGGTGCTCGGCACCGTGGACGTCCGGGACGGCGTACTCAGACCCGGCCGGCATCCGTGCCCTCCCGCGGTCAAGGAGCTCTTCGCACCTCTTCTGTCACTCGCGGCGCGGGACGTCGTGTCCTTCGCTGACCTGGAGACAGCGGGGCAGGCGGCTCTTGGCGTCCCGTGTCCGGCCGAGCGGGAATGGCTGACGGACGTGCTGACCGCAACTCGCGGCGGAGGAACCCCCGCGCAGGGGGACTGGGAGGCGTCCGACCGCACTCGGCGTGCGACCCTCCGTATCCTCGGCCGGGCGATCGATCTCCACGGTCACGAGGGCGACGGGTATCAGGAGACGCTGCGTTCCACGGTGGCCTTCGGTGGCGAGGCGACAACGGATCCCGTTCTGGCGGCGATTCCCGAGACGGCCGGTTGGCGGGGAGTGCTGCTGCGCCATTACTCGGTCGGCGCCTGGCGTCGGCTGTGGGCGGCGCTGGTTGCCGGTGTCGGCTCCAAGGACGGCGAGGCCGACCGGTCGGCCGAGGAACTGCGCGACTGGCTGGCGCAACAGGCCCCGGATGCGAATGTACGGCGGGTCCTGGACGACCTGCCTCCGCTCAAGAACGCGGCAGGTCAGTTGTTGCCTGTCGAACGGCAACTCCTGACGCAGGGCGCCGATGCCGCGATGACCAATGTGCTGCTCCTGATGGTGGGTGCGCTGCGCTCCCGAGAGGGTCATCTGCCAGACGACGTACGGGCCGTCTTTCTGGGCCGTCAGCGGCGCTGGGCCGAGTTCCTCGACCCGACGTGGGTCGACGGCCTCATCGACGACTACGCCGACCGGCCGGTCCGCGACCTGGCCGCCCGGCTGGTGGACGACATGCTCGCCCAGTCCCGCAGAGTCGCCCTCGCGAAGCTGCGCACCGACCCCGTGACCGGCGGGCTGAAGATCTTCTCCCGTCTACACCTTCGCAACGAGCGCTATTTCAAGACCGGTGACGAAGGAGACTCCGACATCGGCACCCGCATCCCCCAACTGGGCTCTTTGGCGGCGCAGCTGAGGCTTTTCGCCGTCCGCGACAACTGCCACACCGTCACCGCGGAGGGACGGCGAATCCTGGAGACAAACCCATGAGCGCGGCACACCACACCCGGTTCGCATCCCCCGTCACGCTGCTGAGAGAGTGGAGCGAACGCAGCGATCAGCAGGCACTGCACGAAGCGCTCTTCCTCGGTTTCACAGTTGATCTCCCCTTCCTGGAGAAGGTCGCCATACCCGTCGCCCGTGGCCTGGGTGCCCGCACCGCGGTGATCGGTGATGCGGCCCAAGGGCTGTACGACCCGGTCGATGTGCGTATGGCCGGCCGCAGTTATCTGCACGGCCTGGCCTCCTGCCAGCGTGCGTTCCACCCCAAGGTCGTCCTTCTGGTCGGAGAACACGCCTGCCGGCTCGCAGTGGGTTCGGGGAACCCGACGCTGTCCGGCTGGGGTGCCAACGACGAATTGTGGACGGTGGTGGAAACCGAGGACGACGACTCCCACGCGCTCCTGGCTGACCTCGCCGACTGGCTTGAGGCACTGCCCTCCGTCGTGGACCTGGCCCCTTGGTCGGCGAGTCATCTTGCGGAACTGGCTGCGCTTCTGACCGAACGGCATGTCAACGCCCCGGCCGGACCGGAATCAGGTGCCCGGCTTCTGCACAACCTCCAGGAGAGTCTGCTGGACCAACTGCCGCTCGGTCCTGTCGACGAACTGCACGCGTACGCCCCGTTCGTCGACGAGGCCGGTCATGCCCTCGGCGGACTGGTCGGCCGTCTGACACCCCGCCGCACCATCCTCGGGCTCCAGCCTCGCTGGTCCAGCTACGACGCCGAAGCGATCAAGAGGGCACTCGGCGGCTTCGACGCGGAGATCCGTTTTCTTGAGGAGACTCGGATGCGGCACGGCAAATTCGTCGAGTGGCAGGCCGGCGGCCGCCGATACGCTCTCACCGGGAGCCCGAATCTGACCCGCGCCGCGCTGTGCACCAGCACCCGGGACGGCGGCAACTGCGAGCTCGCCGTAATCGCCGCCGACACCGCGCCGCTGCTTCCCGAACAGGGGCGCATCACCCCACTCGCGAGCCTGAGGGGCCGCACCATCCGACCCTTCGAGTCCACCGGTCACGCGCTCGTCCTGCTGGGCGCGAAGACGGACAGCGAAGGCTTGCACGTCTCTCTGGCGCACCCCCAGCCCCTGCCCGTGGTGATCAGCACGTCTCCGGACGGTTCACCGGGTTCCTGGACGCAGACCGGGATCATTCCGGCGGGGGCGTCGGCCTGTTCCTTCCCGCTGCCCGAGGTTCCTGGTGCGGCCGTTCGCGCCACGTGCGCCCGTCCTGACGGCACCACCGCCGAATCCGCAGTCGTCTTCGTGTACAGCCGCGTGCACTGCGCACGGCGCCACAGCGCCGACAGCGGTCCCCGGCTGAGATACGACTACACGGCGCAGACCCTGTTCGCCGACGAGCGTGCCGCACGCCGTTTCGAAACCGATCTGCTGCGCCTGCGCGAGCTCACCGCCGGAACGTCCGCTCCTCGAGTGAGCCCGGCGGGAGACACGACAGCGGGCTCGGTGACATCGAGCGGCGTCGACCGCTGGGACACCTACCTCGCCGATTGCCGCCGGATGATCGGGGCGCCTTTGACGGATCTGGCGTTCGGCACCTCGCAGCTCGACCTGCCGCAGGCACCCTCGTCGCGGTGGATCGTGTCGGCGGTCACCCTTGGTGTGCGGGGGGAGGACGACGAAGAGCACGAGGGCGAGACGGAGGAGGTGGACCTCCCTACCACGAGCGAGCCGCTCCTCCCGTACGTCGCGCCAGAGCAGCGTGCCCGTTGTCGCGCCTGGGCCCAGCGCTGGGTCGCGACACTCACAGGCCCTGACGGTTCAGCCGCAGCACCGGTTCCGGTCCGGCTGCTCGTGGCCAACCTGTACGTCCAGCTCCTGGCCGCCGGAGTCTGGGACGAACAAGACCAGAGCTGGCGCGACGGACTCAGCCGCCTTCTCGAAGCACTCGGTTCCGAAAACCTAGGGGGCGAGGCAGACCACGATGCTCCGCCCGAGACCCGGCGACGGCTGGACGCAGTGGCGGCCGTGGTGATGACACTGCTCGTCCAGGACGCCACGTTCACCGGCGGCGGCGAGCACGACGTACTGGCGGCCCATGCCTGGCACGGCAGCAAGGCGATGATCGCGCGCCGAGCCCGCCGAGGCGGAAGACCTGATGATCCCCCCGGAGCGGGCGCTCGCCCGCGTCGCGCCTTGGAGTGAGGTGGACAGACTCATCACTCTGGCGCAGGAACACGACCCCTACGCGGAGGCGATCGAGGGGCTCACTGCGGCCGGCTGGTCGGTCGCGTGCGAGGACGGGCTCTGGGAGATCACGGGCTCCTTCGGCAATCCGCTTCCGGTCGTGGCCAAGGCCGCCGAACGACTCGGGCGGCACCACGCCGACGGCGTGCTTGTACGAGCCCGCAGCAAGAACCGCTGGGCCTTCATGGCGTGGTCGGACCCCTACTTGGTCCTGCTGAATCCCCCGGCACGCGTCTGGTTCACCTACCAGGTACGCCCCCCTGCCACACCGGAATCACGGTTCAGCGGCGGCGACCTTTCCGCAGTGCCCGGCCGCGTCAGTTCGGCCCCGCTGCAGAAGGGCCCGCCGGAAGCGCTCATGAAGATTCTCGCCGAAACAGGCCTCACCTACCCGGAGTTGGTCAGTCGCCTGTTCACACTCAACACGTGACGGGGGGAAGATGGCGATCAGTGCCGTGACGCCACCGGTGACGAACCGTCGAGCGGCTGATTTCCCTCGATTGACCTCGTCTCACCGTCACGCCGCTGTTCAAGGCGGGCAGGCGCGATGATGGTGGGAGCCTGTCCCGGGGCAGGGAGCCGTCCGCCCCGAGCACTTGGCAGCGCACCAGTCCGTGCCGGTAGTACCACAGTGCGGCCGTCCACGCACAGAGCAGCGCGTCGATGAGGTCCTCCCGATGCTTGTAGTCAGCCGCCTTCTGAGGTGAGGGCTCGGAGAGCAGTTGACGGGAGACCAAGTGAGAGGAGAGCAGGAGGGGCGGATCGGCGGTGGCCAGGCCCGCCATGTGCCCGATCAGCCTGTCGCACTCCGCCGCCCGTACCGCTCGCCACTCTGCCGTCGGAACTCGTGCCGGTCGACGCTTGTACGTGGGGCGTTCCTGGTCGTAGCCCAGCTCGGCGGCTCCGACCAGGGTCGTGTACGGATTGCACTCGGAGAAGACCAGACCGCCGTCCCGCGGCCCGCCCCTGCCGTCGTCGTAGAACCAGCCCGACTCCTCCAGCCGTTCCCGCAGCAGCACTCCGCCTGTCGCGGAGAGCTCTGGTTGGTACTGTTCGCGCTCACCTTCCAACGGCCGTACCGCCGACCGACCTCCCGCTCGCAGGGCCGCTGGCCGACGGGTTGTCGACGACCAGCGGTGCGTCGACGAATGCCAGGTCGATCCGCCGACGGCTGTCCTGCCAGCCATGACATCGTCTCCTCGATGCCACGGGTCCAGCCGCATTCGATCACGACGCCGTGCGCGTTGATAGCGGCCACGCCAGTTTCATTGGGCTGGGTGCGTGCTCCGCCCCGCGCCCAGGCATGGTCAAAGTCCCCCCGTCACCAAGCCCTGCGGCTCGCCGTTGACCGTCACGGCCGGGTCGGCCTCCACCACGCGCACGGACATGTCGATCGGTGCGGGGCGGGCGTTGGCCGTTTCCGCTGCCGAAAGGTGTCGGACGTTGGCGGAGCCGTCGGCGAACGGGCGGACTGTATGGGCCAAAAGGCGGGTGAGCTCATTGTCGAGGCCGTGCTGCAGTGGGGTGCCGTCGGGCCCGAAGGAGTCGATCTCGCGCTCGGCGAGCACCACGCCGGTCTCCGCGTGGGTGGCGGTGAAGCGCAGGATGCCGCTCTCGTTGTAGCGGAACTTGATTTGGATCTTGTTCCGGCGGACGTCCTGTTCGCGGGTCGGGAGATCCACCTCGATGTTGGCCAGGGGGAAGGAACGGTCGCTGTCGGCCGGGTAGCCGGCCTCGCCCTCGATCACCGTCACGCGCACGAAGGAAGCGCCCGGCGTGTCCGGCTGGAAGGTGGACGAACCCTCCGCAGGGAGCGTGGCGTTGCGTCCGATGATGACGCGAAAGCCCTTCTGTGTGCCCGCTCTGACGGCCGCGCCCAGGTCGTAGCTGGTCACCAATGAGAAGTCGCTGTCGTCGCCGAGTTCGCCGTCGAGGGAGGCCGCGTATATGGCCGCGCCTCGCGCGACGGCGGTCATGGGCCGGCACAGGCCGCTGTCGACGATGCGGTCGTGCCCGAGGAGCTCGCCCAGCGCGTGACGCACCTGGGGGATCTGCGAGGTGCCGCCGATCATCAGAACGGAGTCGATGTCGTCCGCGGTGATGGCCAGGTCTTCCAAGGCCTGCTGGACCGGTTCCAGGGCGCGGGTGATGAGCGGGCTGATCGCCTCGGTGTACTCGACCGCGCTGATCCTGACCTCACGCCTCGAGATCGAGGGGGCAAGGCCGACCGGGAGGTCGAAGAAGAGCGCGCCGTCCATCGGCACGGACGACAGGGCGATCTTCGTCAACTCGACTGACCGGCGCCACCGGCGCCTTTCGGCCTTGGTGAGCTGATCCGCGGTCAGGCCGATCTTCTGCTGGATCAGCTTGGCCAGCGCGTTGTCGAACTCCAAGCCTCCAAGGGCGGTGATGCCGCGGGATGTCTGCTCCTCGAAGAGGCCGTCGTCGTATTCCAGAACAGTCACGTCGATGGTACCGCCGCCCCAGTCGAAGACGAGGAAACGGCCGGGGACCGGGACATCGTGGGCGTAGGAGATGGCAGCTGCGGTGGGTTCGTTGAGCAGGGCCCGGACCTTCACTCCGCCGAGCGCTGCCGCAGCACGGGTGCGGTACCGGGCGCCACCCGTGGCCTTGGCGGGGACCGTGACGACCGCGTCGGAGAGGTCGAGCAGCTGGGCGGAGACGCCTTCCTTCATGCGGCTGAAGAGGGAGGCGGCCGCAACCGTGCTGTGGAACTTCTCCGAGCCGACCCAGACGTGATGTTCCTCGAGCTGGGCCGCGACGTCGAAACCGTCGGTGTCACCTTCCTTCTCGGCACCGGAGCGGGTGCCGAGCATGCGCTTAACGGCGTCGAGCGGCTCGCTGGTGCCGGTCTTCGCCTCCCAGCCGAAGCAGAGGGTGCGCTGGAGGTCGCGGACGGACAGCACAGAGGGGAAGAGCTGCTCAAACTCCGACATCTGCCACTGGGCGGGGACGTTGTCGCCGTCGATCGGCACTACTTCGGTGGTGTGGCCGTTCCAGTGGGCCACCACGGAGTTACTGGTGCCGAAGTCGATACCGAAAGTCATCGCGTTCCCCTTTGCCTGTTCTGGCGGTCCCCGTTCCCTCCGGAGCGGTGAGGTGGCCCACTGTTTCGCCGCCGCCCGTTGTCTCTGTTCTGCTGCTTTGCGGGATCCTGGCCCCGGTGGTGCCCTTTCCTCTCCTGCTGTGCAGGAGCCTCCTTCTCCGGCTGTTTCCTCCCCGCTTCACCATGGGCCGCTCTTCGCCTCTGCCTGGGCTTCATTTCCCGGGGTGAGGTCTTGGCAACGGCCCGCAGCCAGCCGCGTTCGACAAGCTTCCCGGACTCCTTGTCGACATAGGCGGGCGCGACCAGTTCAAAGGTGACCGGGCCCCTCTTCATCACGCCGGGCTCGTCCTCCACGACGTTGAACAGCGACTGATCACCGGTGTCACCGACGACCCGCAAGCCGGCCTTCGCCGTCTCGTCCTCCAGGCGGGTCAGCATCACCTGCAGGGTCTTCGCGTCCAGCGCCTGCCGGTGCAGGACGGCCATCTGGGCCAGGTGCATCTGACGTGTGCGGATGCTCTCCAGCACACCCTTGCGTACCGCCTCGGTGAACTGGGGAAGCACTCGGCGCATCAGCTCGGTCCGCAGGGCGGAGACAAGATCGGCCTCGGTCTCCTTGCCGGCCAGAGCTGCGCCCAGTTTCTCCGTCGCCTCCTCCAACTCCTTCTCCACCACGGGCAGGAGCGTGTCGTTGACCGACTTCAGGATCGCGGCGGCGTCCAGGGACCCGGGCGTGAACTCGGGCAATTGGCTCTTGGTGAATCGCCAGGGAGCAGCCTCGGCCGCCCTGCGCTCGCCACGCTTTCGCACGCTTCCGCTGTTCGGCCCACGTCCCCGGCTCCGCGGGGATCCGTCACGGGGGCCAGAACCACTGTTGCCTTTACCGGCTCCGTTGTTCACGATGTGCTGCTCTCTGGGTCTTCAAGGGCTGCGGGGCCTTCAGCAGCCGGCGAAAGGCGTTCTGTCGCCCTGGCGATTATTTCTCGGGCCGCCTCGGTGCGAGACCACGCGCGGTCGCTGTCCGTGGGCGGCTGAGTGAGCCTTCGCAAAGGCTCGGGCGGGAGTTCCAGCCGGGGGCTCGTGCCGGTGTGGTCCTTCCAGCGGTGCGGGGCGAGCGGGACCGCGAACGAGGGCACTTCCTGCTGCTCGCGCTCGGCCTTCTCGATCATGTCCTTAGCCCGGTTGATCCGGACGCGGCCGCTGTCGTCGAGCTCCTTCCTCAGGGCTCGCCAGGCCTTCTTCCAGTCGTCCGCCCCGTCGGGCACACCGAGCACCAGATAAGGATTGAGGGGCTGGTCCCGTTCTCCGATGGGACGATCCTCCAGGTAGCTCCGGTTCTTCCGCAGCACGGCCACGACACCTCCGCCGAGCTGGTCCGGCACCGGGGGACGGCCTTCTGCGTCCTGCTCCAGGAGTTCGAGGGACTGCTTCATCTCCTGACCGGCACTCAGGTAGGCGTGGACGTTTCGGGCCTCCCAGCGCACCGGCTGCGAGTGGGGCCCGAGCCTCGCGGCCACGGTGAGCGCCGCCTTCCTCCGCTGGTCCGCCGTCTCGTTGTCCCCGCGGAGGAGGGCACGGTGCATCTGCCGCACGGCCCTGACCAGGGTCCGCACGCCGATCCAGCCATTGAACTTCCTGTTGCTCGCGCTGCGCACGCCGGGGCGGATCCGCTCCAGGAGGACCCACAGTCGCTCGTCGGCGACGAGGTCGTCCGGTACCTCTCCGGTACGCCGCACCTCGCGCAGCGCGTCGAGGAGCTTATGCGTCGGCGGCAGGAGGTCGGTCCACTCCTCAGTGATCGCCTTGGCGTCGTTGGCCTGCAGCCTGACCAGCAGACGCCAGTCCTGCGGCCAGTCACGGCCGGGTTCCGTCCCCGAGCCCGCCTCCCGGCGCTCCCGTTCCAGGGGCCAGGCCAATAGGTCCATCTCCTCGTCGGTGAGGGACGCCGGGTCCAGACGGGCGCGGAAGTACGCGGCACGAGAGGTGCCATCGCGCTCCGGGACCGCGCCGATCCACTCCTCGTCGATGTAGTCGTCGAGAAGCGGCCGGGGAAGATTTGCCAGGAGCGCCCTCTGCCGAGGGGCCGGCAGGTTGGTCTCCATCAGGCGACGGTCGTCCTGGTAGATCTGCCACATACTGCCCGGCTCGCCCAGGAGCGGCAGCGGCTTGTCCTCCAACAGGGCGCGGGCGCGTTCGTCGAGTCGTCCGTCGAAGACGTCCAGCCCATGGTCTTGCGCCATCGCGAGCAGGGAGACGCCCGAGACCGGATCTTCCTGCCGGGACGCCGCATCGGCCGCGGCTCGCGCCAGCTTCCGCGCGGAAAGCGTCCCGGGCTCCGCATTCAGCGCGTCAGGCAGCACAAGTTCGGCGAAGGAGCGGGCGCGCTCCCAGGCATGTCGGTCGGTGAATCCTTCGGGGACCGGTTGGGTCACGGCCGGTTCCGGTTCCGGCTGCTTCTGCGGCGGAACGACCGGAGCAGGGCCGCCCGCGCCTTTCGCGTCCTGCGGGGCTTTCCCCACGGTCCGCCCTTGGGCGCGGGCCTGGCGAAGGGCGAGGCGGCGGGCGATCTCGCGCTGCCGCAGCTCCTCCCGGTGGGCCTGCTCGTCGTGGCCCGCTCCCAGCGGGATTCCTGACGCCATCAGAGCTCCTCCGCGAAGATGTGCACCTGCTCGATCACCGCGGCAGGGGTCCGGTCCAGACTGTAGGAGTCGGCGAAGGCGATCCTGGTGGCGAGGCCTCCATCAAGGACCTCGTTGCGCAGGGCCCGCAGCCGTTCGTTCCCGCATTCATCGGCGGCGGACTCCAGAGGATGCTTGACGGCGACCGCGACGGGCTCGCCCGTGAAGTCCGACGTGAAGAGCGCCACCGGTCCGACAGCGGTCTCCTTCAGACTGACGTTGGGCTCCTCGTCCGCCCAGCCCTTCAGCAGGACGGCGTGTTCGTTCGGATCGATCTGCAGTTTCCGACCGCGCAGGGCGTCGGTGAGATCGCGGGCGAGCCGCCAGTCGTACAGCGGGTGGAGGCGCATGTTGGCGTAGTCGCGCAGGCAGGCGTAGCAGGAGCTGCGGCAGTTCAGCGCATGGCGGTCGGCCTCCAGGTCGTGCACGTAGCGGTCGACAGCCTGGAGGAACTCCTCGATGTGGTCCTGCGAACCGAGGTAGGTGCTGAAGCCCGCTCCGTTGTCGAGGCTGTCCGCCAGGTAGGCCATGACCGGAGCTGCCACCGGGGCGTCCGAGCCGTGGATGCCGCTGAGGAGTTCCTCCGGCTGCACGTCCAGGTGCGGGGCGGCGGCACGGCGGAGCAGGGCCGCGAGCGAGTACCAGGCGGCGCGCCGCCCGTGGTAGGCCTCGGGGAAGCCGTCGATCTGCTGGGACTTCGAGATGTCGAAGCGGAGGCCCCGGATCGTGTCGAGGGCGCCCTTGGCTCCGATGAAGAGCATGTCGGTGTGCTGGGTGGCGCCGAGGGCGATCTCCAGGTCGGCCTCCGCCTTGGGGCTGTCCAGCGCCAGGTATCCGCGCCACGGGCCGGTGTTCTTGACGAACCTGAAGAGCTTTCCGGCGTTGGTGTTGACGATGTAGCGGTCGCCGCTGCCGGTGTGGACGACCATCCAGTCGTCGGCGGCACGGTGGATGCGCGGGGCGGTCTTCTCCAGGTCGGTGGCGGTACGCGCGCTGGTGGCGTTGGAGCCGATCTCCCGGTAGCCGTCGTAGTCCCGTGCTTCGTGGGCAGCCCGGAAGCCTGCGGGCTCCCGGAAGGGGACGGCCCTGTAGTACTTGCTCTCCGCGCCGCAGGCGGGGCAGGTGCCGGCGCTCCCGGTTTCCGGGTCGACGACGGCCTGCGGGTCCACGTGGGAGCAGATCCGGCACATGGCGACCAACTGTTCCGGTCCGAAGGGGTCTTCGGCGGCCTGGACTCCGCGGCCGCTCGGCACGAGGGAGACCACTCCCCTGGAACGGAGCAGGCGGCCGTCCTGCGGGGTTTCGCTGCCCGGTGCGAACTTGCTGAGGGCGACGGCCAGGTCGCGGTTGACGGAGTCGGCCGGCGGCCAGGGGAAGGTCTTCTGCGGGATGCTCCGGTAGAGGAGGCGGGAGCGGGTCGGGAAGCCGAACATCGGCAGAAGGCCCGCCTCCGCCAGACGCTGGCTGAGGTCGGGGTGGCCGACCGTCCGGGTCGCCACCTCGTCGACCTGAGCGAGGAGTTCGCCGATGGCGGATACCGGGTCGAGGGCGGCGACGTTCTCCGGTGTTCCGTTCCGGAGTGCGGCGGCAGCGGCCCTGATGCGCTCCGAATGTTCGGCGATCCAGCGGCGGACGGTGCAACGGTGCGTCGGCCAGTCGGCGGCGAGGCCGAACTGTCCGTGAACGTTGGTCGTCATGTCCGGCCCCTTCCGGCGGTCCTCCGGCTGCAGGGGCTCGAAAGCCTGGCGCAGGACCTCTCCCAGCAGGACCCGGCGGAAGACGGAAACCATGCCGAGGACCAGGTAGGGCGGCGGAGTCGGATCGTTGGTGATCGCTTCCGGTCGAGCGAAGTAGTGCTCGTCGTGGCTGCGGCCACGGCAGACGGTGAGAGCTACGGCGACCGGGCTGTTGCGTCGGCCCGCACGCCCCACGCGCTGCTGGTAGTTGAAGCGCGTGGGCGGCATGTTCGCCATGATCACGGTGTTGAGGGGGCCGATGTCGACTCCGGCCTCCATGGTCGTGGTCACGGAGAGCAGTTCCAGGCCGTCCGCCTGTGGAACGTCGTTGTCGCCGAGGAAGACGTCCTGGAAGAGGCTCTGCCGACGCTGGGCCTCCAACCGGTCCGTTTGGCCGGTCAGTTCCGCGGTTCGCAGGGGGAAGTCACCGGTGCGGTGGGCGGCCTTCCATGCGTAGTAGTCGTCTTCGAGGACTCCGTCGTACTGCTGAGGCACGGCGGGCAGCGGAGTCTGACACTTGGTGCACAGCCCCGCGCCCGGGTGAAGGTGCGGCCGGTGGCAGGAACGGCACGTCCATGTCTTGTTCTCGCCGGGGCGGAGTGCCACCTTCTCCGGCTTGATGACGTAGTCGACCACGGCGTCCTTCCACACGCCGAGTACCCGGTCCTGGATGGTCTGCAGATCGGTGCCCTGACGTTCGGCCACCTGCGTCCAGAAACGCTTCAGGGGCGCGGGCGGCCTTTGCAGCGAGGCCCGTATCCGGGTGAAGCGCCGCATCAGGCCGAGAATCCGCAGGCTGGCACGCGCCACGGCCTGGTCGCTGTCCGGGCCGATCTCCAAGGGTGAGCGGTCGTCGCGCAGGCAGAGCCAGCCGAGTCCGAGCGATTCGAAGTCACGGCCGCCGCCGGAGAAGAGGCTGCCGATGGTCTCGAGGCGGAGGCGGGAACGGATGCGGCTGAGGAGATCCTCCTGCGCCTGGGTCTCCGTCACCGCTGCCCGATCCCGTTCCCAGTTGTAGAGCGCGGTCCAGGGCTGTCCGGCCGAGGTCTGCTGGAGCGAGGCCGCGGGACCGGCGGGATTGGTGCCGTACTTCAGCAGCATGCCTTCGAGGTCGGAGGCGAGGTCGTCCAGGGAGGGCAGTTCGGAGAACTTCCGCTCCAGGTCCGGCAGGAGTTCCGGTTCCGCGTCGAGGTCGTCGGTGAGGATCGCCTTCAGGCGTCCCCAGTCCGCCGGGTCGCGGTCCCGCATCCGTGCCACGGCGGCGCGGGCAGCCGCACGATCGACCGGCTCACCGGCGTAGTGGCCCTTCACCGTCTGAAGGTCTCCGAAGGGATCCCCCTGGCTCTCGACGGCCTGGGCGCTGAGCAGGCGGAGAAGGTCCTGGTGGTGGCGGAGGGCAAGACCGCTGGCGAGTTCGGAGGCGTCGTCACGGCTGTCGGAGAAGGCGATCGCCTTGCGCCGGCCATCGGGAAGGTGGCCGAGCGCTTCGGTCACCAACACCTGGTTGATCTTGTAGAATCCGGTGCGCATCCGTCGGACCGGCGCGTTGCGCAGCCGGTCAGGCGATTCCAGCGGGACGAAACGGCCGTCCCTGTCGTACTTGATCTCCCAGTCGTCGCCGCAGGCGGGGCAGCGGGTGGGGAAGGCCTGCAGCCGGGCCGGGTCGTAGGCCGGCTTCCTGCCCTCCTTGTCCAGGGGCACGGAGATGTGGAACGACCATCCCGTGTGCTGGACGTCCCGGTTCTCCAGGCGGCCGGTGGCGGGCTGGTAGGCGCTGCGACGGAACGCGAACTCGACCTGTGGCCCGCCGTCGGACAGGCCCGCGTGCCAACTGGGGTCGTCGAGGCCGAGGCCCTTGGTGCGCGGCCAGTACACGATGTAGTTCGCCGCGGTGGGTGCGCCGCTGGCCTCGTCGGGGAGCAGGTCCAGGTCCGGGAAGTCGGTGTGGAGTGCACCGGTGAACTTGCGCCGCTGGGTGTCCTTGGGGCTGGCGTACCCGCCGAGCATGAGGTCGCCGCAGGCCTGGCAGGAGAGAAGCTCCAGCACGCGGGCGCCGCAGGTGCAGCGGGAGGTGGGCTCGGCGAAGAGCCGGCCGACCCGGCGTTCGGGG
The DNA here is from genome assembly GCF_042741275.1 of Streptomyces sp. NPDC058964. Taxonomy (NCBI): domain Bacteria; kingdom Bacillati; phylum Actinomycetota; class Actinomycetes; order Kitasatosporales; family Streptomycetaceae; genus Streptomyces; species Streptomyces sp. NPDC058964. The sequence continues at coordinate 20,905 of NZ_JBHYKH010000022.1, read as the reverse complement.
CCGTGCTCCACGGGGATGTGGGGGCAGTTCGGATCGGAGCAGGCCCAGATGCCCTCGATGTTCCGGAAGAAGAAGTGGGCCCGGAGCTGGGGGAGTTCGGTGTCCTGTGCGGAGCCGAGTATGCGCAGCACGCCGTGGAGAGCGTCCTGGCGCTGTTCCTTCGGGACGCCCGGGAAGAGCTTCTCCGCCAGTTCGGGGGCGGGCAGAGCACGAGGCTTGCCGCCTGGAGTGAGTGCGCTCTGGAGCGCCGGACCGAGGCCGGTCTCTCGGGCCAGGGCGACGGCTTCGTCCTGGGTGACGGGAGCCTTCGCGGCCTGCGAGAGACGTTCGGTGTGAGCGGCCAGGTCGCCCTCGCCGTGGATCTCCCTCGCCTTTCCGGGGATGATCACGCGCCGGGAGCCGGGCAGGGCGAAGAACCCGTCGAGGAAGTCGTCGTCCCGGCCCGCCTCCAGGGAGGCGGAGGCTGCGAGCACTCTCAGCTTCTCGGGGTTCTTGTCGAGGCCGAGGCGGTGGCGGAGGTTGCGCAGCAGGTAGGCCACCTCGGTGCCGGCCGTGCCGCGGTACATGTGGAGCTCGTCCAGGATCAGGGTGAGGCGGGCGCCGGGGGTCTGCTCGAGCCACTTCCTCGTGGCACTGAAGATGTGCTCCTCCTGCTTGCGGAGCAGCATGATGTTCAGCATCGAGTAGTTGGTGATCATGATGTCCGGTGGCGCGGCCTGCATGTCCCAGCGGGCGTGCATCTCCGCTCCGCCGAGGCGCGGGATGAAGGGCCGCAGCTCCTCGTCGAGCTTCTCGTCGGCCTTGTGCTGCCGTTCCTGGACCTCTCGCAGGTACTGCCGGAGACGGAAGGTCGCCGGCTCGGAATCGCGGCTGCCGGAGACAGGGGTGGCTCCGGTGTAGCGGCCGAAGTAGAAGCGGTGTCCGCTGCGCTTCCGGTCCAGCCAGGCGTGGGCCTCACGGCTGTCCAGCGATTTCCGCAGCCGGACCAACTGGTCGTCGGCGAGGGCGTTGGTGGGATAGAGAATCAGCACGCGCATGGCCGCGGGATGCCCGTGCTCGTTCTGTCGGCTGGGCACGTGGTCGCCGTCCCCCTGCCACCATTCCCGCTGCACCGCACGAGTGCCCTGCCAGTGGGCGGACTCGGCGACCAGGTCGGCGAGGACGGGCAGCAGGAAGGACTCCGTCTTGCCGGAACCGGTGCCCGCGGTGACCACGAAGTCCTTGCCCTCGCAGGCGGCGACCAAGGCGTCGTGCTGATGCTGGTAGAGGCTGGTCACGCCGTCGGGGAGGGTGAAGCGGGCGAAATCGGCCGCATCGGGGTGTGCCCCTGCTTCCGCGAAGGACTCCGCGATGCTGACGCCCCGGGAGGCGTACTGCGGTCGCAGCTCGATCAGCGGGTCGCGCCACGCCCCGTTGTCCCGGTCCAGCAGGTTGCGCCGTTCCTCCATGACGGAACGATCGTCGACGCTGAAGGGGGTGTCATAATAGCGGAACAGCGCGCTGCGCAGGTCGTCGAAGGTGCCCATGACGTCCTGGACATCGGTGTTCGTCACCGCCGTTGTCCGCTGTTCCGCGCTCACTCGGTCCTCCCGACGGTGGCCGCCACCTGTCGCGGCATGATCTCCAGGTTCTGCTGCAGCGAGGCCGCGATCGCCTCGGCCAGCGCCCTCGGCACGTTGTCGTACGCGCGGGTCTGCGCCTGCTTGCCCGTCGAGGGCGGGAAGCCGCTGCACAGGACGACCGCGCGCTCATGCAGGGCGGGCAGGGGCGCGTACCGGTCGACGAAGAGTCGGCCCAGGCCGGCGCGTCCCTTGCCGGATTCCGGCCGCCAGCGCATCGCGCCGGTGCGGCGGCGAGCGAGCTCCAGGTAGATGCCCGTCTCGCGTTCCACCGCGTGGAAGACGCCGTTGCGACGGACGCGGGTCAGGCGGGCGTAGTCGGCTCCGCGCCACCGGTACAGGCCGTCCTCGTCGTCCCGTGCCACGGGGACGAACCGTTGGCGGCGCAACTCGTACTTCTCCAGCGTGTCGGCGGTGCTCCCACCGGGCGGTGCGGACTCGGGGCCCGGTGCCGCCTGCGGGAGCAGTTCCATCAACTGCAGGGCGGCGCAGGGGACGTAGCGGGCCCCGAAGAACTCCGCCGCTTCCCACAGGATCCGCGGGTCCTCGTACTGGAACAGGAGGGTGTCGGGCAGCGGAGCCTCACCTGCCTCCGGCCGGTGAGGGACGGCGATCAGTTCCATCCACTCCTGCGCCGCCTCCTCGACGCGCATACTGATCCGCGCGGTGCGCGCGCCGGTCAGCACGGCGAGCCCGTCGGCGTGGGGCAGCCTGGTCAGCACCGGCGGGGCGACCGACCAGCGGTCGGCGCGCAGGTCCACGTCGATGAAGCCGAGGGCTGCGACCTTGCGCATCCAGTCCCAGTCGGCGTACTCCGCCAGCTCCAGGCCCCATGCCTGGGCCTGGTTGCGGACACCGTCGCGCAGTGCGGACGCCTTGCCGCTGCGGCTCTCGCTCAGCCAGCGCAGGAGGATCCCGCCGAACTCGGTGCTGCTCATCGGTCCCGTCATCGGTCCAGCTCCTTCGCTGCCTGCACGTACGCGGCCCACGAGAGGTCGACGGACGCCTGCTGGGCGTTGAGGACGGCGCGGGTCCAGGCCCGCGGGTTGCAGGCGGTCTTCGGCTTCGGTGTTCCGGGGTTCACCGGGCGGCCCTTCCAGCGTCCGCTCCGGCGCTCCAGGAGCCAGCCGCCGATGCCGTGGAAGTCGGCCTCGAAGCGGAGCGGGGCGGGGGTGTCGGCAAGACGTTCTGCCCACCAGTCCGGTTGTTCCGGGGCCTCCAACGTCCACAGTCGACCGTCGGCCGCCGCGAACAGGACCTCGTCCGCGTCACGACGGCACAGCTCCATCGCTGCTGTCGCGTCCTGGGTGGTGGCGCCCGTGCAGTCGGCACCGGTGATGCCGGTCGACAGGGTCTGCTCGAAGAGAAGAGAGGGCGACTCCGAGGCCTTGCCGTCCACGACGGTGAAGCCACAGACCTTGGTCATCCTCGGTTCGACGACGGCCTGGTCCGCGGTGGCGAAGCCGACTTCGGCGCCTGCGTAGCTCACCGTGTGGCGGCCCGGCTCCAGCCGGAGCACGGCCAGGGGGACGGGGCGGCCCGCGGCGATCCTCTTCCTGAGCTCGGGCCGCTCCTCTCCGTCGATCAGGAGGGTGCCCGTGCCTTCCACAGCGTCCGGGAGGACCACCTGCGGCTCGCCTCCCCGCAGATACAGGTGGGGATCGAGCGAGGGCGCGAGCTTCAGACCGCCCTCGAGGCGGAGCTTGAACTGGGCCGGGGGCTGCAGGAGGCCGACCGCGCCCTGGACCTCCCGGAGCGCCCGACGCAGGATGACCGCGTCGTCGAAGGTGACGGGCTTGTGCAGGGACCAGCCCTGCGGCACCCAGGCCAGCTTGCTGGTGTCGGCGCTCCGGCCGGTGGTCGCGGCCTTGTCCAACAGCCGCTGCACGTCCCGCTGCGCGGTCGGGGCGGCGAGCACCACGTGCGCCTCTCCCGGGCGAAAGCCGTCGGTGCCGGCCCAGATGCCGAGCACGTCGTCCCGCGCGAGCACCAGGACGGAGGAGGAGGGGCGGCTGAGCACCAGGTTGTCCCCGTCGCGGCGGATACCCCGGGTGAGGGTGTCCGCGCTCGGGGCGGGCAAGCCCGTCACCTCATAGTAGGCGGTGTCGCCGAGCTGATCGAGGACGACGCCGTCCTTGAGCTCGATGCGCTTCTTCTGCTCCGCGGAGCGCAGGCGCGCCACCCACCTGAGACGGCCCGCGTCCAGCCGCACCAGCAGTTCGGCCCGGGTGACACCGGTGGGCACCAGCGCGTCCGAACCGTCCCAGGAAGCGGCGTAGTTGCCGATCAGCTTGGCGAGGAAGGGACGGAACTCCTCCTCCTGCAGAGCGTTGCAGAAGCCCTTGGAGAAGTGCTGCTCCATGCCCCGGATCTCGATCTGGGCCAGCAGCGTCTCCCCCGGCAGCGGCCAGGTCGTGCCGTGTTCCCGCAACGACCGGAAGAGCTTCGGCAGGAAGGACCGGTCGGCGCCGCTGAGGAGCGACTGGGACTGGGCGAACCCGATCATGCTTCGGTTGGAGGGCAGGTCGGCGGGGGCGGGAAGAGTGCAGAGGCCCCGCGCGCCCTTCTGGCTGTGCTGCCAGGAGGCCAGCACCTGCCACATGCGGGAGATGGGCTCGTACTGCTGGCTGCCCAGTCGCTTCTCGTCGCCGGTCAACAACTGGGAGAAGCGGGCATGGTAGGCGGTGGCCCGGTGGTTCCGGTCGTTCACCATCCGGGACGCGGCGATCACCGAGCAGGCCAGCAGCGGCAGGAAGGCGGGCACGCCGTCCTTGTCCTGCTGCCACATACGCCAGCGGTAGTCCTCCAGCGCACGGTACGGTTCCGCGGTCCCCAACCGCAGGAACCTGCCCACGCACTGGGCAAGGGGCTCTTCCATGCCGTGTCCGTGCCTGAGCTCCTGCTCCACTTCGTCGTCGATGTAGAACAGCGTCGGGTGGCCTGCGTGCTGTCGTCCGAAGAACTCCTCGGCCAGCACTTCCTGCCACGCCTGATAAGAATGGTCCACTCTGTCCCCAAAAGAGAGGTTCCAATGCCCTGTTCGTGAACTCCCCGGCACGGAACGGTCTTCCGCGTCACCCTGAACCCGCCACTGACAACGGGTCACTGCCGAACGCCCTCTCAGGCGCACCCTCTACTGACTGCCGCCCGACATAACCCGACGGCGCCCGACACGCACAGACGTCGCGCTCATCCCCCACCGTTTCCACGAGCGTCCCTTGCAGTGCTCGCACGACCACCCGGAAGGCATGGCCAAAACCTCACCAAGAGTGATGCATTTGAAGCGATCACAGCCCCCACCGCGAGCCCCCAGGAAATCCAATTGATTTACCCTACAACCAAAGGTTCCCTGCCGAGGAACGGGCGGTATGTCTGACCGTCCCGATCTCCTTGAGGATCACCTTTACCCACGCTGGCCGGTGGAGGTTTCGATCCATGGCTCCCCGACCGGGTGAGTCCCCAGATGTTCTCGCATCTCTCCGTGATTTCTGAACGGGCTTGATCAAAAAGCCAGTTGAAGTCGCCCCTTAAGCAGTTCCCTTCGTCGAGTGCTGTGAGGACATGAAGAGGAATGGATTCAGGCAGCGGCCCACAGGGGGCCGGACCCGAGCGAGCGTCGGATCCGCGCCTCCTCCTTCCGGGCGGCGGAAAGAGGGATGCGGCCGCTGACTCGGCGGAGGGCGAGGCGAGCGAAAGCGTCGGCGGCTTCGTTGAGGTCATGTCCGATGTGGCCTTTCAACCAGCGGACCTGGACACGGTGGCGATGGCGGTGGCGCAACAGGCTGTCCATGACCTGCCAGCTCTCCGGAAAGAGGAGAGTGCGGGGGGCCGCTGCCGGGTCGACGGAGCGCAGGGCCGCATCGACGACGCCGACCGCCTGGGCGCTGTCGCACAGGAGGATGACGGGCGCATCCTCGTGGTGCTCGAGGAGGCTGAGGGCGGCCTCGCAGATACCGATGACTTCGGCTTCACCGCTGCTTGAGGCCAAGGAGTCGCCGTAACCGGCGGTCCCGTCCTCGGCAGCCCAGCCGTAGCCGCACAGTGCGGACTCGTCAGCGACGGCCGCGTCGGCGACGGCCACGACTGCGGTGTCGGGAAGGTCGGCGAGCACGGCGTAGCGGTCCCCATCGGCCGGATTCGTTGCCGTCGGATGTTCGCCGTCGCCATCTTCGCCCGTGTCGGCGAGGAGGGTAGCAAGAGCGTGGTGACAGCGCGGGCAGCCATCAGCGCGTTCGGGGCAGTTCGTCCGGTGCCTCTCTATCAGCTCACGCACGCTGTGCCACAACTCGACTTCGGCGTCCGCGAAGCGCGCCGGTGCCGCGGCGCGACACTGCGCGATGAGGTCCGCGAACGGCCCTGTTGTCATACAGACCTGCATCCGGTCGTGGAGTTCCGTGACCCGGAGCCGGGCTTCGCGGGACCGGGCGGCGAGAACCGCGGTGTCCTGGTAGGCGTCCTCCAAAGCGTCAAGTCCGGTGCGCCGTGCGGAGAGAGAGCAGGTGAGGACGTCCCGTTCGGCCCGGCCGATCGCGTAGCGGCCCCAGGCCACCGCGGCACGGGCGTGGCGACTCCACCGTTCGACCACCGCGTCATGCGTGAGGTGGGGGTTCTCGTCCTCCCGGGCATCGCGCAGGAGTTCTTGGACGAAGGCGTCGTCGTCACAGTCCAGCAGTTCACGCACCGGCGTCGGCAGCAGTTCGTCACCTGCCGTCCGCTGGTCCCAGACCCAGCGGGCGAGGTCGCTTTCCGGCGCCTGCGGTGTGCCGTCCGGCAGCCCCCTGTCGCGGAGTTCCTGCCGCAGAGCTTCGGCGAAGGCCGCCGGGAACGCCCTGCGCGCCACCCTCACCTCCAGCACGTCCATCGGCCGGGAGCGGCCGGCGAGACGGCGGGCACGCTGCTCCTTGCACAGGGCTTCCTCCTGGGACCGGGCCCGTCGCACCTTGCGCGCGTGGATCCGCAGCCGTCGCAGCCGCTCCGGGGACTGTGTCGAGAGCTCCGCACGCCGGACAGCCCCGCGAGCGAGGACATCGGCGTGGGCGAGAGCGATGGCGATGGGACCGGCAAGCGAAGGATGTTCCAAGGCCACAGCAACCTCAGGAGCGCAGATCCCGTTCATTCGCGCCAGGACGGCCTCCTGCAGGGCGGTGAAGTCGTCGGCGAAGCGACGGGTCAGCTCTGTGTGCTCGGTGATCGTCACGAATGGGCCTTCCAGACCGAGAGGGGTGACCGGGACCGGACCTTCGCGCTTCAGCCGACCAGCTTCCACTCCTGGCACCGGTTGGTCTTGAAGTACTCGCCGCTGTTGAGCGGCACGCGCCCCGGGCCGTCGAGGTTGTTGTTGGCGATGATGGAGCCGAACTCACCGCTGGCGTCCTTGGCGCGCTCCCAGTAGCAGCCCCACTCGTCGTCGGGCCCGGCGGTCTTGTAGGTGCCGGCCTCCGACGAGGTACTCGCCCTCACCGGAGAAGCTGGCTGCCGGCCCGGACTTGTGCTTCTTCTTCGGCTTGGCGGTCACCGTCTTGGTCACCGTCGGCGCGGGCTTGGGGTCGGCGGCCGCGGCGGTCTCGGTGACGGTGACCGTGGGGCGGGGGGGCGGCCTTCACTCCGGCCGTCGCCTTGCCGGTGGTGTCGGCGGAACCGTCGCTCGAACCGATCCCGACGCCGACGAACAGCGAGACCAGGGCGACAGCGCCGTACTTCAGCCGTCTCTTGCGGCGCTCATCCTGGCCCCCTCCGTGCGGCGCCGCGAGGCCGGTGAAGTCCTGCGGGTCGTAGCCGGGCGGCTGGGGAGCGGTTGCTGGAAGGTCATGGCGTTCTCCGTTTCATGAGGTCGGCGCGGCAGGCCGACAGGTCGGCAGGGCAGCCCGCAGCACGAAGACCTGCTGGGCGGCCGCTTCCGCCGGAAGCACCTTCAGATAAGCAGTACACTGAAAGCACTGTCAAACAGATTGACAGATTTGACGGGTGCTGTAGGTTGTTGACGTCCGCTTCCGAGAGGCCCAGGACCGCACCCATGCCCCAGTCATCCGCGTCACCCGCCCAGGTGACCGCCGCCGAGATCTCCCGCATCGCGGGCGTCACGCGCGCCACGGTCAGCAACTGGCGCCGCCGGCACGACGACTTCCCGGCGCCGTCCGGCGGCACGGACAGCAGCCCGCTGTACGACCTGGAGGCCGTGCGCGCCTGGCTCGCCTCCCGCGGGCACACCTCGGCCGCGAGCCCGTCGGAGGAACTGCGCACGACGCTGCGCCTGCACGCACAGGACGGCGGCGGCACACCGGAGGACCTGCTGCTGCTCGTCCTCGCCGCGGCAGGCCGCTCACCTGAGGAGCTGACCGCCGCCGTACGACTGCCGGACGCGGACCTCGCGACCCGCGCGCAGCGGGACGCGGCCGCAGCAGCCGACGCCGTACCGACCGCGGAGGCCGTCCGTTACGAGCCGGGCGACGCGCCGGTGCTGCGCGCGCTGTACGCGTGTGTACGCGACGAGGGCGGCCAGGCCGCGCTGGCCGTTCTCGCGGAACGGGAACTGGAGGACAGCGCCGCCTCCGGCGCCTACCAGACCCCTGCCCCGCTCGCCGACCTGCTCGCCCGCCTGATCCCCGGCGCCCCCGCCCGCGTCCTCGACCCGGCCTGCGGCAGCGGCACCCTCCTGGCGGCCGCCGCCCGCCGGGGCGCGAGCGAGTTGTACGGCCAGGACACGCTTCCCGTGCAGGCCCGCCGCAGCGCTGTGAGCCTGATGCTGACGGCCCCCGAGGCCACGGTCACCGTCCGCGCCGCCGACAGTCTCCGCGCCGACGCCTTCCCCGGCCTGCTCGCCGACGCCGTCCTGTGCAACCCGCCCTTCGGTGACCGCGACTGGGGCCACGACGAACTCGCCTACGACCCCCGCTGGGCGTACGGCGTACCGCCCCGCGCCGAATCGGAACTGGCCTGGGTACAGCACGCCCTCTCCCACCTCACTCCCGGCGGCCATGCCGCCCTGCTCCTCCCGCCGGCCACCGCAGGCCGCTCGTCGGGCCGCCGTGTACGGGCAGAACTCGTCCGCAGCGGCGCCCTGCGCGCCGTGATCGCCCTGCCGCCCGGCGCGTCGGTACCCCTGCACGTCGGCCTCCAGATCTGGGTGCTGCAACGGCCCGAACCGGGCGGCCCGGAACGCAAGTCGGTCCTCTTCGTCGACACGGCGGCGGACGCGGCGACGGCGGCCGGACACGGCGGGACGACGACGGTGAGCGGGCGAACGCGGGGTGGAAGCAGGCCCGCCGCCCCGGACTGGGACGGGATCACAGCGCGCGCACTGGACGCCTGGCGAGCGTTCACGGAGAGCCCTGACACATTCGAGGGCGAGCCCGGCGTCGCGCACGCCGTCGGGGTCGTGGACCTGCTCGACGACGTGGTGGACCTGACGCCAACGCGACTCGTACGGGCGTCACGAGCCGAGATCGACCCGGCGGAACTGTCGGCCGAGGTCGACGCCACCCGCCGGGGTCTCGTCGAGGCCGCGAGGTCCCTGGGGCGGACGGCCGGTCAGGAGGCGTGGAGCGCCGCGGGCGCCGCGGCCCGCCAGTGGCGGACGGCGACCGCGTCCGACCTCACGCGCGGCGGGGCGCTCACCCTGCTGCGGAACCTGCCGGACAGCGTGCGCACCCGCGCGCAGGCCGCGAGCGGCGGGACCGGCGGGGGCGGGAGGCCCGAGACGCGGCCGGTGCTCACCGGCTCCGACATCGCGACCGGGTCAGGTCCCACCGGGGACCCGATGGGCCTATACGACGACACGGCACCCGTGATCGCCGTCGGCGACGTGCTCGTACGGGCGGTCGCCAGCACGGAAGGCCCGATGGCCCGGGTGGTGGACGAGGCGGACGCCGGCGCGCTGCTCGGCCCCCACGTCCACCTCTTCCGGCCGGACCCGGCACGCCTGGACCCCTGGTTCCTCGCGGGGTTCCTGGGCGCGGAGGAGAACATTGCGGGCGCGTCGACCGGCAGCACGGTCCTGACGGTCAGCCCGGGCCGGCTGCGGGTGCCGCTGCTGCCGCTGGAGGAACAGCGGCGGTACGGGGAGGCGTTCCGGCACGTGCACGAACTGCGGGCGGAGGCCCAGCGGGCGACACGGCTGGCGGAGGGGACGGCACGGCTGCTGGCGGGCGGGCTCACGGGCGGCCAGTTGCTGCCGTCGCGGGAGCCGGCGGGCGCGGCGGAGGCGGGCGGACGGGGTGGCGATTCGCCCCATTAGGCACATCGCCTCTCACACATAGACCACACTTGTCGGACCGTCCTGGTCGGTCGGCCGGCCGATCGACTCGGCTGGGCTCGGCCCGGGCGGTGGGGTTGGGACATTTCGGAAGGAATCCGGGGATCCAGTTGAACAGCAGCAAGCACACGGAGTTGGCGAACCACGCGTGGTCCGTCGCCGACCTCCTGCGGGGGGACTACAAGCAGTCCGACTACGGCAAGGTCATCCTGCCGTTCACGGTGCTGCGGCGGCTGGAGTGCGTGCTGGCGCCGACCCGCGAGAAGGTCACGGAGATCGCGGAGCAGCACAAGGACAGCGGCATCGACCCGGACCGCTTCCTGCGCCGGGCGTCGGGCCACTCCTTCTACAACCGGTCCAGTTTGACCCTGAAGAAGATCGCGGACGACCCGCAGAACGCGGCGAAGAACCTCACGGTGTACGTGGGGGCCTTCTCGGACAACGCGCGGGGCGTACTGGACCGCTTCGAGTTCGCGCAGCAGATCAAGCGGCTGGACAGCGCCGGGCTGCTCTACCAGGTCATCGGCAAGTTCACGGACCTGGACCTGCGTCCCGAGGTCGTGCCCAACCACAACATGGGCTACATCTTCGAGGAACTGATCAGACGCTTCGCCGAGCAGTCCAACGAGACGGCCGGTGAGCACTTCACTCCGCGTGAGGTCATCCAGCTCATGGTGCGGCTGCTCGTCGCACCGGACGGCGACGCGTTGCAGTTGCCGGGCGCGGTGCGCACGGTCCTCGACCCGGCCTGCGGCACGGGCGGCATGCTTTCCGCGATGGACGACCTCATCAAGGAGCTGAACCCGGACGCCACGGTGGAGGTGTACGGGCAGGAGCTCAACCCCGAGTCGTGGGCGATCTGCCGGTCCGACCTCATGATCAAGGGCCAGGACCCGGAGAACATCGCCTTCGGCAACTCCTTCTCCGACGACGGGCACGCCCGGAAGTCCTTCGACTACATGCTGGCCAACCCGCCGTTCGGCGTGGAGTGGAAGAAGGTCAAGGACGAGGTCGAGCACGAGCACAAGGCGCTCGGCGAGGCCGGCCGCTTCGGGGCGGGGCTGCCGCGCATCAACGACGGGTCGCTGCTGTTCCTCCAGCACATGATCTCGAAGATGAAGCCGGTGGACGTGAACGGCGGGGGCGGTTCCCGCCTCGCCATCGTCTTCAACGGCTCACCGCTGTTCACGGGCGCGGCCGGCTCGGGCGAGTCGGAGATCCGCCGCTGGATCCTGGAGAACGACTGGCTGGAGGGCATCGTCGCCCTGCCGGACCAGCTCTTCTACAACACCGGCATCTCGACGTACTTCTGGATCCTGACCAACCGCAAGAGCCCGGACCACAAGGGCAAGGTCGTCCTGCTGGACGCCCGCGACCAGTGGCAGAAGATGCGCAAGTCGCTGGGCGACAAGCGCAAGGCGCTGGGCAAGGAGCACATCGCCGAGGTGGTCAAGCTGTACGGCGAGGCCCTGGCCGTGGCGGGGGACTCGGACCACCCGCTGCACGGCAAGGTGAAGGTCTTCGCGAACGAGGACTTCGGCTACCAGCGGATCACGGTTGAGCGCCCGCTGAAGCTGCGGTTCGAGGTGACGGAGGAGACGCTGGCGGCACTGGAGGCGTCCAGGGCCATCCAGAAGCTCCCGCAGGCTCCGGCCCTGGCGGACGCCTTCAAGTCCCTGATGGGCGCGAGGTGGGGCACGAAGCAGGAGGCTTGGCTTGCGCTGAAGGACGCGGTGGTGCAGGCCGGCGAGACGTGGCCGACGGGGGCGCCGTTCAACAAGGCGCTGCGGGAAATTATCGGGGTACGGGATCCGGACGGCGAGGTCCAGCTGGTCAGGGGCCAGACCGAGCCGGACGCGGAGCTGCGGGACTACGAGAACGTTCCGCTGGGCGAGGACGTCGAGGAGTACCTGGCGCGGCAGGTCCACCCGCACGTGCCGGATGCGTGGATCGACCACAGCAAGACAAAGGTTGGGTACGAAATTCCGTTCACGCGGCACTTCTACGTGTACGAGCCACCGCGGCCATTGGCGGAGATCGACACGGACCTGAAGGCGCTTGAGGCGGAGATCCAGAGGCTTCTCGGGGAGGTGACGGAGTGAGTACGGTGCTCGGCATCGAGCTTCCATCGCAGTGGTCGGCCGCTTCCTTGAAGCACGTGACCACGGTGCTCAACCGTGGGTCAGCGCCCAGCTATGTCGACGAAGGGGCCGTGCGAGCCGTCAGCCAGGCTTCGAATCAGCCGGGCAGGCTCGACTGGCAACGCACGCGTTTTCACGACTTCCACGGCGATCCACGCAACCTCAAGGGTCATCTACACCCGGACGACGTTCTGATCAACTCGACCGGAACGGGCACCCTTGGACGTGTGGGGTATTTCACGGGTTCGCCGGACGGGCTGCCCTGCATGGCGGACAGCCATGTAACAATCGCTCGCACAAATAGTGACCTGCTCCACCCTCGATTTGCCTATCACTGGCTCGGGTCGCGGCCCTTCCAGGAATATGTCTATGCCGCCTTGGTCGTGGGTGCCACGAACCAGATTGAGCTCAACCGAGATCGCCTTGGCGATGCTCCCGTTCCGCTGCCTCCACTGCCCGAGCAACGCCGCATCGCTGACTTCCTCGACGCGGAAACTGCCCGCATCGACCGCATAGCAGCTCTTACAAGGGAACAGCAGGACCGCGTCCGGGAACGCCAGTACGTCGCTTTCAGCGAGAGTGTCGTCAGGGCGGGCGGGCCTCGCCTCAATGCCCTGGGCCTCGAACACCACGCGGACTGGCCGGCGATGCCGCTCAACCATGTCCTCAGTCAATTGACCAACGGGTACGTCGGCCCCACGCGAGACCTCTTCGTGGAAGAAGGGGTTCCCTATCTCCAATCTCTCCACATCAAGAATGGGCAGATCGACTTCGCCCGACGGCCCTATTACGTCACTCAGGCCTGGGCTGCGGAACGCCCCCGCATCCGGCTTGGTCTTGAGGACGTCCTGATCGTACAGACCGGTGGCATCGGCGAAGTGGGAATCGTCGGGGAGGATTTTGTGGGAGCGAGCTGCCACGCTCTGCTGATCGCCCGAACCGACCGCAACTACCTTCTTCCTCGCTTCCTCTGGCACGCGTTGCGCAGTCACTGGGGTAGACACGCCCTTCTCCGCGAACAGACAGGAGCACTGCACCCGCACCTCGAGGCCGGAAACGTTCGATTCATGAAGTTCCCGATCCCTTCGCTCCGGACCCAAGAACGTGTGGTGGCTGACACGGAGACGATTGCTCGTGACGTTCACACCGTCCAGTCAGCACTTAGTCGTCGCATGTCACTCCAGGCCGAACGACGACAGGCACTCATCACGGCCGCAGTGACGGGCCAGTTCGACGTCTCCACCGCCAGCGGCCGCAACGTAACCGAAGGAGTCTCCGTATGAGCCCCGTGCACGACGAGTCCTCCTTCGGGGCTGCCATCGTTGCCGCGCTCTGCGAGCGAGGTTGGCGGGAGGCGAACCCCGAGGACTACCGACCCGACCTCGGGCTCGACACCAACGAGCTGTTCACCTTCATCGGCGCTACGCAGCCCGACGAGTGGGACGAACTGCTCACCGTCTACGGCGGCAACCCCAACGAGGCGCAGCGCGGCTTCGCCCAGCGACTCGACCGGGCCATCGCCGATGACGGGCTGCTGCACGTCCTCCGCAACGGCGTCAAGGACCGGGGCGTGCGGCTCCGCGTCGCCTACTTCAAGCCCAACCTCATCTCCGCCGACTCCGTTCTCGACGGCTACCGGGCCAACCGCCTCACCGTCGTCCGGGAACTCCCCTACGCCACCAAGCAGGCCGACTGGGGTCACCGGCTCGACCTCACCCTGTTCCTCAACGGCATCCCGGTCGCCACGGCCGAGTTGAAGAACCCGCTCACCGGGCAGGGCGTCGAGCAGGCCAAGGAGCAGTACCGGACCGACCGGGACCCGACCGAGCTGATCTTCACGCGGCGCGTCATCGCCAACTTCGCCGTCGACCCGGACCTGGTCTTCGTCACCACGCAACTGCGCGGCAAGAGCACCCAGTTCCTGCCGTTCAACACCGGCTCGAACGGCCCCGGCCAGCCCGGCGGAGCCGGGAACCCTGCGCCCACGGCCCACGGCACGTACGCCACCTCCTACCTGTGGGAACAGGTCTGGCAGCGGGACAACTGGCTCGACCTGCTCCAGCGTTTCGTGCACCAGCAGAAACACAAGACGCCCGGCGGTGGCACCACCAAGTCGACGATCTTCCCCCGCTTCCACCAGTGGGACGTGGTCCGGAAGCTCACCGCGCACGCGTCCATCCACGGCGCCGGCCAGAACTACCTGGTCATGGCCTCCGCCGGCTCCGGCAAGTCGAACACCATCGGCTGGCTGGCCCACCGCCTCAGCGACCTCCACGCCCGCAGAGACCCTGCCGTCCTGCGGCCCGACGCCGTCGCCGACGGCCGCATCAAGCCCGGCGAGCCCGTCTTCGACAAGGTCATCGTCATCACCGACCGCCGCGCGCTGGACGCCCAGCTCTCGGCGACCGTCGGCAGCTTCTCGCAGACGGACGGCCTGGTCGTGAAGGTCGACGAGAAGCACGGGGCGAAGAGCGAACAGCTCGCTCGTGCCCTCTCCCGGGACACCGGGAAGATCGTCACCGTCACCCTGCACTCGTTCCCGGCGCTGCTCGACTACATCAAGCGCAACCCCACCGAGATCAAGGGCAGCCGCTTCGCGATCGTCGTCGACGAGGCGCACTCCTCGCAGTCCGGCGACGCCGCCACCGCCGTGAAGTCCGCCCTGCGCGACCTCGGCCTGGACGCCGACTCGGACGACGAGGGCGCGACCACGGTCACCCTGGACGACCAGCTCAAGGCGAAGGCGGTGGCGCGTTCCCGGGCCGGGAACCTCTCCTACTTCGCCTTCACCGCCACCCCCAAGTCCAAGACCCTCGAACTCTTCGGCACGGAAGACGTGGAGAACGGCAAGACCGTCTACCGTCCCTTCCACACCTACTCCATGCGCCAGGCCATCGAGGAGGGCTTCATCCTCGACCCGCTGCGCAACTACGTCACCTACAACACCTACTGGAAGCTCGCGAACCTCAACCGCGACGAGAAGGAGGTCGACCCCTCCAAGGCGAACAGCCTGCTCGCCCGGTTCGCGCTCATGCACGAGCACACGGTGTCCCAGCACGCCCAGGTGATCGTCGAGCACTTCGTCCACCACACCCGCGGCCGGCTCGGCGGACGCGCGAAGGCCATGGTGGTCACGGCCTCCCGCCTCTCCGCCGTGCAGATGGCCCGCGCCATCCGCAGTTACATCGCCGACCGCGACTACGACACCAAGTACCCGGACCTCGGTGTTTTGGTCGCCTTCTCCGGGTCCCTCACCATCGACGGTGAGGAGACCACCGAGAGCAAGGAGAACGGCGGTCTCTCGGAGAGCGCGCTGCCGAAGGCGTTCGGCTACGCCCGTGCCGACGACAAGGCAGCGAAGGCCGGCGGCAAGGGTCAGCAGGAGTACGGGATCCTGGTCGTCGCCGAGAAGTACCAGACCGGCTTCGACCAGCCGCTCCTCACGACGATGTACGTCAACAAGACGCTGACCGGCATCGCCGCCGTGCAGACGCTCTCGCGCCTCAACCGCACCGCTGAACGCAAGTCCCAGGCCGACCTCGCCGTCCTGGACTTCGTCAACGACGCCGAGGACATCAGGGAGGCGTTCCGCCCGTACTTCGAGGAGGCGCAGACCCTGCCCTCCGACCCGAACCTCCTGTACTCGGCCCAGAGCCGCGTCATGTCCGCGCCGATCATCTCGGAGCAGGACATGGACGAGTTCGTCGCCGCGTACTTCGAGGCGCAGGAGAAGGCGGGCGGCTCCCAGTCCAAGTGGGAGAAGCTGCACGCCGAGTTGTACCGCCTCCTGTCTCCCGCCGTCACCCGCTTCACCCACCTCCTGGAGAGCGAGGAGGAGGACGACGTCGAGGCCGCCGAGGACTTCCGAGCCAACCTCAATGACTACGTCCGCAAGTACGGCTTCCTCGCGCAGATCGTGCCGTATCAGGACGCCGAGCTGGAGCGCCTCTACCTCTACGGGCGCTACCTGCTCAATCGGCTTCCCCGCCTCGCGGACGGCGGAGTCGACATAGGCGAGGTGGACCTCAGTCACCTGCGCGTCGAGAAGACCGGCGAGTACGACGTGTCCCTCAACCCGGAGGGACCCGCCGAGCTCAAGGGCTTCGGGGACGGCGTGGGCGGCGCGAAAGACGCCGAGAAGTCACTGCTGTCCGAGCTGATCGAGAAGTTCAACGACAAGTTCGGCACGGAGTTCACCGAGGAGGACGTCCTCCCGGCCTTCAACGCCACCAAGAAGGACCCGAAGGTCCGGGCCGCCGCCCTCGTCAACGACGAGGAGAACTTCGGCATCGTCTTCGACAAGAAGTTCGAGGAGAACATGATGGATCATGTCTCCACCATCGACACCCTCGGCAAGCGGTACTTCGGCACGGACCGGGACTTCAAGTCCAACCTCGACCGCAGCGCTCGCCGCGCGGCCTGGCGGATGATTCGCCGGGAGGAGGGGCTGGAGGATATCTGACATGCTCGGGGCTCGGAGCGACGCGCGCACCGAGCCCCGGCAGTTTCAGTCAGTTCAGCGTCGTGCGGTCATCCGCACAAAGTCGGCCCATGCGTCGGCCCCGAAGGACAGTCTGGCTTCCGTCGGTCGCTTGGAGTCACGTACCCAGATGGCTCCGCTCGTCTCGGCAACCTCGATGCACTCGCCGCCCTCCGCGCCGCTGTAGCTGCTCTTGCGCCACGACTCACCCGTGTTCATAGCTCTCCCAGCACCTTCTCTACGAATCCCAGGGACTCTCGCGGAGTGAGAGCCTGACTTCGGATGATCCCATAACGTGCTGAGACGGACCGTACTTCGTCCCGGTCGCTGACCAGGATGCTGCGTCCCTGTACTTCCAGGTACGCGATCTGGTCACCCCGCCTCGGGGTGATCAACGTGAAGGGGCCGTCCACGCCGGCGTTGTCCTCGCGGTCGTTCGGCATGACCTGGATCTCCACGTTGCGTTTCTGCCCGGTCAGTAGGACGTTTTCGAGGACACCGCGCAGAACCGGCGTACCGCCGAAGGGTTTACGGAGCACGGCCTCTTCGATGACAAAGCTCATGAGAGGTGCTGGCCAGCGGCTCAAGATCTCTTGGCGTGACAGCCTCGCTGCGACTCGCTGTTCCATTGTGTCTTCGTCCAGTAGCGGTCGCCGCATGGCGAGGAGAGCACGCGTGTACTCCTCGGTCTGCAGAAGCCCGGGGATCGCCTGTACCGCGTACAGGAAGAGTTCGTGCGCATCGGCCTCCAACCTCGCCGCGTCCCGGAAGAACGCCGGATACTGAGCCCGCCCCACCTCCTCCTTCAACGCCGTGAGCAACCCGCCAGCCCCCAGCACCTCATCCGCCCGCTCGATGAACCGGGCCTGCGGGATCCGCCTCCCCTGCTCGATCGACGCCACGGTGTCCGACGAGTAGCCGACCCGCTTGCCGAACTCCGCCCGGTCCATCCCCGCCTGGACCCGCAACAGCTTCAACTGCCGCCCGAACGCGGTCACCACGCCCGTCCCCGGCTCGTCCTCCGGCCGCTGCTGCCGCTGCTCCGCTTCCACGTCCCTCACGGTCACCGCCCTGCCCACCTCTTGCCGCACCTCGCCGGACACAGGGGTCGAGCCCGCCCCGATGGGTTAACGCCGTGGCATCACCACAGGTCACGCCACGCCCAGGGGCCGACGCGCCGCCCGCCGTGCCCGCGGTGGCCAGGCTTGGTGAGCACCGCTTCCGGCACAGACTGCTGCGCGCGCCGCGCGGACGGGCGGCAACATGAGCTCTCAGTTTCGTGCCCTTTCGCGGCGGGCCCTGTCCCGTCACACTGGGGTCGCTCGGCACCGGTCCGGCCCCTGTCTCGGGCGGGAGAGGCGCTACTTGGGGGGAGCGAGTTTCGTGGTGGCACCCAACGATCCGTCCGACGACGAGGTGGGCGCGGCGCTCGGCACCTTCCTGGCACGCGGCCGGAGCAGGCGTCTTGGCGCGGCCCCTGCGGATTTCCACCTCACCCGCCTGCACCTGCTTGAAGGCACCGTCACCCGGCGCGTCGAGCAACGCACCGAGGGGACACAGCACGAGCCCGGCACCGTCGACCTCTCGGAGCGACCGGTGTACGACGTGCTGGAAAACTACAAGCTGAGCCCGCACGAGAAGACCGGAGACCGGCCGCTCGACCTGGTCAAGCGCGGCACGGTGCATCTCCGGTCCTGTGACTGCGGCAACGGCCGGCGGCGGTGCCGACTGCAACGGCATGACGTACCGCCCGTGCGAGCCCGCCCACGTATGCACCGTGTGCCAGGGCGTCACCGCATGCACGCAAACCCTCAAGCACGGCGGTCTGCCCAGCACCCCGCCCAGGCCTCCCAAGCCGGGCCGGGCCGACCGACCCGACGAACGGGTGAACTGCGAGGCCTGCCAGACACCCGACAGCGCGTGTCCCGGGTGCCGGGGCTGGGGGAAGGTCAGGTGTCAGGAGTGCCAGGCGAGTGGGCGCATCCCCTGCGTACCGTGCAAGGGGGCAGGCACCGTCGAGTGCGCCACCTGCCGTGGACACGGGAACCTGACGTCCTGGACGGCAGGACGGATCAAGTGGCCCTCACAGACCGAGAGAGTGTCACCCCCTGTCCCACGGCCCCGGCAAGTGGCCTCGGGACTGGGCTCGGGCGGCTGGCACACGGACCGCCTCGGCATTCAGGATCCGCTTCCCGACGACCTCTCCCCTGACCATCGCTCGGCCCTCGAACCGCACCTGCGCCTACGGAAGGGCGAGAAGGAGCGAGAGGTCGTGATCAAGCGGCTCACGGTCGTCAAGGCGACGCCGCCCTACTCCGACAACCTGGAGTTCTACGTCTTCCGAAGCAGTGACGGACGACTCGACGTCCGGCGGCGGGTGTCGGAGGAGGGGCGGAGGAAGGTCTTCCTGGCGGTGGCAGCGGTCGTCGCCCTCGTCGTCCTTGTCCTTGTCCTGACCCACTGACCGGTCCGCCGGCCCGCCGGCCCAGCGAGCACGGCCGCAAGAGGGTGCGGCCCCTTCCCCGCGTACTCGCGTACCACCACGTACAGAGCGCCCACCCGCCCGTACGAAGGGCCGACGTCAGCGCGTCACCCCTGGTGACGCTATGCCACGACACGCCACCGTGAGTGCATGACCGCAGAACAATCACCCCTCACCATGCACAAGTTCGCGATGTGCTTCAGCTCAACCCCGCGCGGCGCCCGCCTGGCCCGACGGCTGTGCGGGACCCGGCTCGACGCCTGGGGCATCCCGTACGGCAGCAACGCGCACGACGTCGTCACCCTCGTCGCGGCGGAGCTGTGCGCCAACGCCGTCCGGCACGGACACGTGGCCGGCCGGGACTTCCACGTCCTGCTCACCGCCGACCCGGCCACCGGCACCGTACGGATCGAGGTCAGCGACACCCGCGGTGAACGCGTGCCCCACCTTCCCACCGCGCCGCCGGACGGCGACGGCGGGCGCGGCCTACTGCTCGTCGAGGCGTTGGCCGACCGGTGGGGCTGGTCGCCCCGCGCCACGGGCGGGCCAGGTAAGACCGTCTGGGCGGAGTGCGCCGCCGAGTGCGCCGCCCCGCGTGACCTGATCACGTAGGTCGCCCGCGACCCGGTTGGACGCACGGAACCCGCACCCGCGAAACTGCTTCCCAGCGCATCGAAGACCACTTCGGTAACTCGACGGGGGCGGGGGCGGGGAGCAGGTGCCGGAGCCACGGCGGATCGCGGGACGGTACGAGCTGCTGGAGCAGTTCGGCCACGGCGGCATGGGGGACGTGTGGCGGGGTTACGACACCGTCCTGGACCGGCCGGTCGCGGTGAAGCTGATCCGTCCACAGGCCGTGGCGTCGCCGCACTTGGCGGAAGAGTTCGAGAAGCGGTTCCGGCGCGAGGCGCGGATCACCGCGCGGATCCAGCATCCGGGCGTGCCACAGGTGTACGACGCGGTGCTCGACGAGTCGTACGAGCAACTGTTCCTGGTGATGGAGTTGGTCGACGGCGTACCGCTGACCGCCTACGTGCACCCGGAGCGGCCGCTCCCCGTGAGCTGGGCGGTGGCCGTGGGCGCGCAGGTGGCGACCGTGCTGTCGTACGCGCACGACGTTCCCGTGGTGCACCGTGACCTGAAGCCGAGCAACATCCTCGTCGCCCGGGACGGCACGGTGAAGGTGCTCGACTTCGGCATCGCGGCGATCCTGCGGACGGACGTCACCAAGCTGACCGCGACCGGCAGCCCCATCGGGACGCACCAGTACATGGCACCGGAACAGGTGCGCGGCGGGCGGGTCACGCCGCGCGCCGACCTGTACGCGCTCGGGTGCGTGCTGCACGAACTGCTCTGCGGGCGGCCGCTGTTCGCCGGGGACAGCGAGTGGCAACTGATGATGCAGCACGTCAACGCCACCCCGACGCCGCTGCGGCAACTGCGCCCCGAGGTGCCGACGGAGCTCGAGACCCTGGTCCTGCATCTGCTCCGCAAGGCGCCCGAGGCGCGCCCGGCGGACGTGCAGGAGGTGTACGAGCGGCTGCAGCCCTTCCTGCCCGGGCCCGGCGAGGAGTCCGCGCCGGAGGAGGCGGGGCCCGCCGGGACGCCCGACCCGACCGGGATCTTCCGCCGCCCCTACGCGCCCCGCGCGCGCGCGCGCCCCGCCGCCTTAACGCGCCCCCCCGGGGCGCACCCGGGCCCGCGCCGGGCCCCGGCGGGCCGCCACGTGCTTGGTCTGGCCGATCCCTGTGACGGCCACGGGCTCCTTGCTCATCGGGGATCCCCTTCGAGTACGGCGACCAGGTTCTGCTGCAGACAGGGGCCGGACGTGGCGTGGGCGAGCGCCCGCACCGACTCCCCGTCGTCGACGCCCGCGGCGCCCGCCGCGATTAGCATCAGCCCGCGCCCCAACTGCGGTTGAGCGCCGACGCC